>DATMNV010000117.1:0-29255 GCA_035568535.1 Bradyrhizobium sp. | reverse complement strand
ATCGCGCTGCAACGTCACCGGTGAGCGACAACACGCCTCAAGCACCTTGCGATCTTTCCTCGAAAGGTGGACTTCTCTTGCTTCGGGTATCATCCATATCTTGAATCACGACTCACGATCCAAGAAAAGTGGGTACTAGCTTCGATAAAACCGCCACATCCGCAAGAACGTGCGGTGAATGACGTCGGGCGGCTGGTCGAATGGCTCGAGATTCACCCGCACCATGTTGTTGTGGCTCATGCGCCAGGGCAGCCGCATGAACAGCCGCCAGCGCGGCTGCTTGCGCCAGTCGACCACCAGCGCGCTGCCGAGCGGCGCGGAGAGCACGATCTGCAGCTCGTGCACCGTCATCGCGCGCTCGGCGATTTCGGCGAGATCGATACGCTCGATGGCGCGCCAGCGGATCAGCCCGAAGGCCTGCAGGAAGATGCCGTACTGGTTGGCGCCGATGGTGGGACGGCCGGTCTCCAGCAGGGGAATATTGTAATAGGTGAAGGCGGCAGCGGCCGTGGCAGGCAGCAGCCAATAGGCTTCGCCGGTGATCCAGGTCGCCGTGACAAAGATCGCGGCGAGTGCCGCGGTGATGTAGACGGGAAAATAGGTGTCGTCGCGGCTATAGGCGACCGAATAGCCACCGACGTTGCCTTCGTCCACGGGTGCCATCATGCGAACCTGCCGCCGGCAAATATGCAAGGTACAGGCCGCGGCGCGCGCGACAAAATAAAAAACGGGGCCGCGAGGGCCCCGTCGAAGTCACTGATGTCCCGCGTATTACTTGATTTTGGCTTCGCGGAATTCGACGTGCTTGCGCGCAACCGGATCGTACTTTTTCTTGACCAGCTTGTCGGTCATGGTGCGCGAGTTTTTCTTGGCGACGTAATAGAAGCCGGTGTCCGCCGAGGACACGAGCTTGACCTTGATGGTGACCGCTTTGGCCATGTCAGAAACCTCTGGAGATAAGCATAGGGCGCCGGCCAAACCGGCCCGGATTTGGGCGGCAACCTAGCCGCAAACTGCCCAAAGTCAAGGTTTTCGGGGCGAATGGGGCTATGCGCCGGCGGCTTTAACCCTCGAAGAAGCGGTTTTTCGGCCGGGGGAGGCCGAGATTCTCGCGCAAAGTCTTGCCTTCATATTCTTTGCGGAAAATCCCGCGCTTCTGCAGTTCCGGGACCACCCGGTCGACGAAGTCGTTCAGCCCCTCCGGCAGATAGGGGAACATGATGTTGAAGCCGTCGCAGCCGCGGCTCATCAGCCATTCCTCCATCTGGTCGGCGATCAGTTTTGGCGTGCCCATAAAGGACAGCCCCGAGAAGGCGCCGACCCGCTGGGCAAGCTGGCGCACGGTGAGATGATCGCGGGCGGCGACATCGACCAGGCGCTGGCGGCTGGTCTTGCTGGCGTTGCTCTCGGGGATCGGCGGCAGCTGGCCGTCCGGATCGAAGCCGGACGCGTCGGTGCCGAGCGCGATCGAGAGCGAGGCGATGCCGCTGTCGTAATGCACGAGGCTGTCGAGTTTTGCGCGCTTCTCCTTGGCCTCCTCGACGCTGTCGCCCACGAATACCATGGCCCCGGGCAGGATCTTGCAGTGCTCGGGATCGCGGCCGGCCTTCTCCATGCGGCCCTTGATGTCGGCATAGAGCTTTTGGCTGTCGGGAAGGGGGCTGCCGCCGGTGAATACGGCTTCCGCCGTTTCGGCCGCGAGCTGCCGGCCGTCGTCGGAGGCGCCGGCCTGCACGATGACCGGCCAGCCCTGCACGGGGCGGGCAATGTTCAGGGGACCACGCACCTTCAGATATTCGCCCTTGTGGTCGAGCACATGCATGCGCGCGGGATCGAAATAGAGCCCTTGCTCGACGTCGCGCACAAAGGCGTCGTCGGCGAAGGAATCCCAGAGGCCCGTGACCACGTCGAAGAACTCGCGGGCCCGCTTGTAGCGCTCGGCATGCTCCATGTGGTCGTCGAGACCGAAATTCAGCGCCGCATCTGGGTTCGAGGTGGTGACGATGTTCCAGCCCGCGCGGCCGCCGGAGATGTGATCCAGCGAAGCAAAGCGGCGGGCGACGTGATAGGGCGCGTCAAAGGTGGTCGATCCCGTCGCGATCAGGCCGATATGTTCGGTCGCGCCCGCCAGCGCCGACAGCAGGGTGAACGGCTCGAACGAGGTCACGGTGTGGCTGCGCTTGAGCGCATTGATCGGCATGTTCAGCACGGCGAGATGATCGGCCATGAAGAAGGCGTCGAACTTTCCGGCCTCCAGCTTCCGGGTCATCTCCCGCAAATGCGCGAAATTGAAATTCGCATCCGGCCAGGCCCCGGGATAGCGCCAGGCGCCGGTGTGCAGGCTGACCGGCCGCATGAACGCGCCGAGCTTCAATTGACGTTGTGCCATGGAGACGGTCCGAGGTGGTTGTCGTTGGGAGAAAGATAGGCATGGCCCGCTTGGCCCGCCATCGGAAGATTATTCCGTTTTTGCAGGGTCTCTCAACATCGTCATTGCGAAGAGCGTGAGCTCCGAAGCAATCCACATCTCAGCGGGAGGAAAGATGGATTGCTTCGCTGAGCCTGTCATCGGGCGCGCGTTCGCGCGACCCGTTGGCTCGCAATGACGGGGGACGAGACCTACTGCCCCCGCGCCCGCTGGTCGAACGCGCTGAGCACGGCGAGCGTCATCGCGGCAACGCCGGTCTCGATGGTGGGCTTCGGCACCGGCGCGAACTCAGGCGAATGGTTGGCGGGCAGCGGGGGACCGCTCTTGTTCTGGGCCGCGACGAAACGCTCCATCTCATAGACGCCGATATTGAAGAACATCGAGGGCACGCCGGCGCCGGCATATTCCGAAAAATCCTCGCTTGCGGTCGCCGGCGGCGAGAGTCTGAACTTGTCGCCGAAAGCAACCTTCAGCACCTTCTCGGCGGTCGCGACCACGGCGGGATCGTTGATCACGGGTTTCGCGCCTTCGGTGATCATGATCTCGGGCGGCGGCGCATCCGACATCGCGGCGACCGCCTTGGCGGTGCGCTCGATGCCTGCCAGCATCTTGGCACGCACCTCCGGCTTGAAGGTGCGGATGGTGCCGAGCAGGTTCGCGTCGTCGGGAATGATATTCGGCGCCGTGCCGGCGTGGATCGCGCCGATACTGATCACGCCGAATTCGGTCGGGTCTTTCTCACGACTGATCACGCTCTGCACGTCGACGATGAAGCGCGCCGCGAGCATGATGGGATCGACGGTATGTTGCGGCGAGGCGCCATGACCGCCGCGTCCCCTGAACTTGATGGCGAGACCGTCGGAACTGGAGGAGCCGATCCCGACCCGGTAGTTGATGTAGCCATATGGAAAGGGCTGGTCATGCAGGCCAAAGGCGAAATCGGGTTTTGGAAACCGCGTGAACAGGCCGTCATAGATCATGGCCAGCGCGCCGGCACCGATCTCTTCCGCCGGCTGCGCGATGAACATCAGCGTGCCCTTCCACTGGTCCTTGAGCCCAACCAGCGTCTTCGCGGTGCCGACCCAGCTCGCCATGTGAATGTCGTGGCCGCAGCTATGATCCACGAAGGTTTCCTTGCCCTGCCAGATGGTCTTGTCGTGGCTCGCATAGGGCAGGCCGGTCTTCTCCTCCATCGGCAGCGCGTCCATCTCGGTGCGCACCATGATGGTGGGGCCGTCACCATTCCTGTAGATCGCGACGAGTCCGGTCTTGCCGACATGCTCGGTGACCTCGAACCCAATCGCACGCATCGCGGCGGCGAGCTTTTCCGCCGTCTTCACCTCTTGGAAGGCGAGCTCCGGGTGGGCATGTATGTCCTTGTAGAGTGCATCCAGGTTTGGATAGTCGCTCTCAAAGGAAGCGGCGATCGTGCTCTTCAGCTTGGCGACATCAAGCTCCGCATGGGCGGGCCATGCGAGCAGGCCGCACAGCGCGACGGAGGCGAGCAGAGGTTTTGTAAACCGCATCGAGCCCTCCAAATAGTTCAGTTGGATTTCGTCTCGCCCAGAATATCCCGCTGCATCTTGCCGCCATAGAAATGGAAGAACGGCACCGGTGCGTCATGGCGGAGCGGCCCGGTGGCGAGGCGGCGCTCCAATTCGCCGAGTACATTCTTTGTCATCGGATGCAGATCGGCAAGCGGTTTTGAGCCGATCTCGACCCAGACCAGTTCGACCAGCTCGGCGTCTGGATGGATCACGCCCTCGACGCGATGGGTGATCGCCGAGGCGTCCGCGGTAAAGAAGCGCGTGTCAAAGCGCTTGATGCGGCCGGGCGGCGTGATCGCGCGCGCAATCAAAAACAGTCCGGACGGGTCGGGCAGGAGGCCGGCATCGGCAAACGGCTTCCAGGCGCCATCGAGCTTCGGGGCGGTCCCTTCCGCCTTGCGCCCGAGGCAAAGCCCGGTCTCCTCGCAGGCCTCCCGGATCGCCGCGATCGCGAGCGACTTGGCGCGCGCGGCGTCGATCTTCGGGCTGCCTTTTTGGAGGTTTTCTTCGAGCTCCTTGGTAATGGGAGCGGCGACCGGCACGCGGTTATCCGCCTTGTCGACGCGCCCGCCGGGAAAGACGAATTTGCCGGGCATAAACACCACCTTGTCGTGGCGCTTGCCGACCAGCACCTTTGGCGTCGCGCTGGAGCGATCGACCAGGATCAGCGTCGCCGCATCCTTCGGCCGGAAATAGGGATGGTGATCGGCTTCTTTTTCTTCCGGCTTTTCCTGTTTTACGGCCTGCGCGGTGTCGGTCATTTCCGTCCCTGTTTTTTTCTAAAATCTCAAACCGGCGGAATACCTTCCGGCGGATTGTCGTCAAAGCCGTGCATGCGCAGCGCCCATTGCAGGCCGACGACGGCGCCCTTCACCGGCTGCAGCAGCACGAGCGACAAGACCAGTACGAGCGGCAGATAAATCGAGAGCTGCAGCGCCACCGGCGGCGAATAATCGGTTTCGATGATCAGCGCGAGTGGCACCACGATATGGCCGACAATGACGATCACGAGATAGGCCGGCAGATCATCGGCGCGATGCGGGGTGAAATCGAGGCCGCAGACCGAGCAATTATTGTCGACCTTGAGGAAGGCGCGAAACAGCCTGCCCTCGCCACAGCGCGGGCAGCGGCCGCGAAAACCGCGCTTCATCGCGGTCCAGACATCGCGCTTCTCGACCAGACCCGTTTCGCGGGTCCAGACCTTGGTCGGAGGGGTCACCGCCGCCATGATTTGCCTTTCTTCGCCTTGCCGGATTTTTTCTTCTCCGGCTTGCGCTTCTTCTCCCGCGGGCTGCGTCCCGGGCGCTCCTTCGCGCGCGCACCCCGGTCGGAGCGGTTGGTCTTTCTGCCGCCGCGTGGAATGCCTTCTTTCGATACCTGGCCTTCCGATAATAGCTCAAACCGCAGCGCGCCGGCGATCGGTTGAGCTTCTACCAGACGGACGTCGACGACGTCACCCAGCCGGTGCATGGCACCGCTGCGCGCCCCGACCAGCGCGTGGCGGGTCTCGTCATAATTGAAATATTCCGTGCCCAGCGAACGGATCGGGATCAGCCCGTCGGCGCCAGTGTCGTCCAATTTGACGAACAGCCCGGCACGGGTGACGCCGGAAATCCGGCCCTGGAAACTGGCGCCGACACGGTCGGCGAGGTGATGGGCGATCAGGCGGTCGGCGGTCTCGCGTTCGGCCTTCATGGCGCGCCGCTCGGTGAGCGAGATTTGCGCGGCAACTTCGCTCAAGTGCTCCGGCGTCTCGCTGTCCGGCAGTGCGCCTTCGCCCAGCCCCAGCGCACGGATCAGCGCGCGATGCACGACGAGGTCGGCATAGCGCCGGATCGGGGAAGTGAAATGCGCATAGCGGCGCAGGTTCAGGCCGAAATGGCCGTAGTTCTCCGCGGAATATTCGGCCTGCGCCTGCGAGCGTAGCACGACCTCATTCACCAGCGGCTCAAAATCCTGGCCCTGAACCTGCGCCAGCACGCGGTTGAACAGCGACGGACGCAGCGCGCCGCTCTTGGCGAAGGGAATGTCGAGCGTCTTCAGGAATTCCTGCAACGCATGCACCTTCTCCAGCGTCGGCTCGTCATGCACGCGGTAGATCAGCGGCAGCGCCTTCTTTTCCAGCATTTCGGCCGCCGCGACGTTGGCGAGGATCATGAACTCCTCGATCAGCCGGTGCGCGTCGAGCCTTTGCGGGACGATGACGCGATCGACGGTGCCGTCGGCTTTCAGCAGGATTTTCCGTTCGGGCAAATCGAGCTCGAGCGGATTGCGTTCGTCGCGCGCGCGTTTGACCAGGTCGTAGGCCGCATAAAGCGGTTTGAGGATCGGATCGAGCAGGGGACCGGTGGTGTCGTCCGGTTTGCCATCGATGGCGGCCTGTGCCTGCGCATAAGCGAGCTTGGCGGCCGAACGCATCAATACGCGATGGAAGGTGTGCGAGCGCTTGCGGCCGTCGGGAGCGATCACCATCCGCACCGCGAGCGCGCCGCGCGGCTCACCCGGCACCAGCGAGCAGAGATCGTTGGAAATGCGCTCGGGCAGCATCGGCACGACGCGGTCCGGGAAATAAACGGAGTTGCCACGGATCAGCGCGTCATGGTCGAGCGCCGAGCTCGGCTGCACATAGAAGGCGACGTCGGCAATCGCGACATGGACGATAAAGCCGCCCTTGTTGTTCGGGTCGGGATCCACCTCCGCATGCACGGCGTCGTCATGATCCTTGGCGTCGGGCGGATCGATCGTGATCAGCGGCACGTCGCGCCAGTCTTCGCGGCCCTTCAGCGTGGCGGGCTGCGCCTCCTCGGCCTCACGCAGCGCGTCGCGCGAAAAGGCCATCGGAATATCATGAGCATGAATCGCAATGAGACTGATCGCCTTTTCGCTCGCGATCGAGCCGAGCCGCTCCTTGACCTTGCCGGAGGCGAGACCAAAACCGCGCGAACGCACGAGATCGACGCTGACGAGATCGCCATCCTGCGCGCCCATCGTATCCGGCCTGGCGATGTTGAGCTCGCGGCCTGCCTGCTTCTTGTCGACGGGAATGAGCCGTCCGCCGCCATCGGGAGCGCTTCGGAACACGCCGAGGACGCGCGATTTCGCGTGGTCGATGACCTTGATGACGCGCCCGCGATAGGCGGCGCCGTCATCGTCGGTGAGGCGCTCGATGTGCAGCAGCGCGCGGTCGCCGACGCCGGCCATCGCGCCCGGACGGGCGTGACGGGGAATGTGGATGCGGATTCTCGGTGGCTCGCCTTGTTCCTCGTCCCATTCGGCGGGAGTGGCGATCAATTCGCCATCGGCGTCGCGCTTGGTAATGTCGGCCAGCAACGTCGCCGGCAGCTCGGCGGTCTCGACGACCTTCTTGCCCTGCTTCTGGATGGTGCCCTGTTCGGCGAGAGCGCGCAGAATGCGCTTTAGCTCGGCGCGGTCGGCGTTCTTCAGGCCGAATTCGCGCGCAATCTCTTTCGTTCCGACCTTTCCGGGATTGGCGCGGATGAAAGCGACGATGGCGTCCCTCGATGGAAAGCCATTGTCGTGTTCTTGCTTCACTTAGCCACGTGCCTTTCCGGCGCTCTTCTTCGCGGTTGTCTTGGCCGCCGGTTTCGCCGCGGAAGTCTTGGCATCTGCCGCGACCGGTGCGCGCGCCTTGCTGACGGAGTCCAATTTTGGCTTGGCCGCCTTCTTCGCCGCGGCTTTCTTCGCGGGCTTTGGCGCTTCCGCGTCGGCGGCTTCGGGCTTGGCCTTCTTGTCAGCCTTGGGCGGCTTCGCAGCCTTTTTCACCTTCTTGCCGCCGCCCTTGGCCGCGCGCTCGTCGATCAGCGCGATCGCCTCAGGAAGCGTGATCGTATCTTTGTCCTTGTCGCTCGGGATCGTCGCATTGACGCCGCCGGCGGTGACATAGGCGCCATAGCGGCCGCTCTTGACCGCGACCGCGCCAAGCGAGGGATGATCGCCAAGCGGCTTGCCGGGATCGGCGCCGAAGCGGCCGCGGCTCGGGCCCTTGGCGACCTTCTCTGCAATCAGCGTCACGGCGCGGTTGAGGCCGATGTCGAACACTTCGTCGCCGGCTTCCAGCGACGCATAGGTCTTGTCGTGTTTGACGAAGGGACCAAAACGCCCGATGCCCGCCGTGATCGGCTGGCCGCTTTCAGGATGCTTGCCGATTTCGCGCGGCAACGACAGCAATTTGAGCGCGCGCTCGAGCTCGATATCGGAAGGCGAGGTGCCTTTCGGGATGCCGGCACGCTTCGGCTTTTCGTCCTCGCCGTAATCCTTCTGCTCGCCAAGCTGGATATAAGGACCAAAACGGCCGGCCTTCACATTGACGTCGAGGCCGGTCTCGGGATCCTGGCCGAGCAGGCGATCGGCGCTCTCGGCGTTGTCGGCCGCGAGCGGACGGGTGTAGCGGCATTCCGGATAGTTCGAGCAGCCGACAAAGGCGCCGAACTTGCCGGCCTTCAGGTTGAGCTTTCCCGTGCCGCAGGTCGGGCACTGGCGCACGTCGCCGCCGTCCGTACGCGGCGGGTAGATGTGCGGGCCGAGCATGTCGTCGAGCACGTCGAGCACTTCGGCGACACGAAGGTCCTTGATGTCGTCGACCGCGCCGATGAAATCGCGCCAGAAATCCTTCAGCACCTGCTGCCAGGAAATCTCGTTGTTCGAGATGCGGTCGAGCTGTTCTTCCAGATCGGCGGTGAAATCATATTCGACATAGCGGCGGAAGAAGTTTTCCAGGAACGCGACGACGACGCGGCCCTTGTCCTCGCCATGCAGGCGCTTCTTCTCCAGCTTCACATAGCCGCGGTCCTTGAGGACCTGCAGGATCGAGGCATAGGTCGAGGGACGGCCGATGCCCAGTTCCTCCATGCGCTTGACCAGCGACGCTTCGGAGAAGCGCGGCGGCGGCTCGGTGAAATGTTGCGTGACCGCGAGGCCCTGCCGCTTCAGCGGCTCGCCCTGGCTCATGGCGGGGAGGCGGCGTGAATCCTCGTCCTCCTCGTCGTCATGGCCTTCCTGGTAGAGCGCCAGAAAACCGTCGAACTTGATGACCTGACCGGTGGCGCGCAGCTCCAGCACACGGGAGCCGGCCTTCGCGGTGATGTCGACCGTCGTGCGTTCCAGTTCCGCCGACTCCATCTGGCTCGCAATGGTGCGCTTCCAGATCAGCTCATAGAGCCTCGCCTGATCATGATCGAGCCGGCGCTTCATGGCGTCGGGACGGCGCGAAAGATCGGTCGGCCGGATCGCTTCGTGGGCTTCCTGGGCGTTCTTGGCCTTGGCCTGGTACTGGCGCGGCGCGTCGGGAACATAGGCGTTGCCGTAATCCTCGCCGATCACCTTGCGCGCCTGGGTGATCGCGGACGGGTCGATCTGCACGCCGTCTGTACGCATATAAGTAATGAGACCGGTGGTCTCGCCGCCGATGTCGATGCCCTCATAGAGCCGCTGCGCGATGCGCATGGTGTGGGCGGGCGCAAAGCCGAGCTTGCGGCTTGCTTCCTGCTGCAGGGTCGAGGTGGTGAAGGGGGCTTGCGGATTGCGCCGCGCGGGCTTCGCCTCGACGGTCGTCACCGTGAAGCTGGCCGCTTCGATCGCCTTCTTGAAGTCTTCGGCTTCGGCACCCGAGCCGATGTCGAGGCGCTGGATCTTCTTGCCATCGGCGCCGACCAGGCGTGCCTCAAAGGCGTCGCCGCGCGGCGTGGTCAGGGTCGCAACCAGCGACCAGTATTCCTTCGGCACGAACTTCTCGATCTCGAGCTCGCGATCGCAGACGAGCCGCAGCGCGACCGACTGCACGCGGCCGGCCGAGCGCGCGCCCGGCAGCTTGCGCCAGAGCACGGGCGAGAGGGTGAAGCCGACCAGATAGTCCAGCGCGCGGCGCGCCATATAGGCGTCGACCAGCGCGCCGTCGATCTGGCGCGGATGCTTCATGGCGTCGGTGACCGCCTGCTTGGTGATGGCGTTGAACACCACGCGCTCGATCTTATGATCCTTCAGCGCGCGCTTTTCTTTCAGCACCTCCAGCACGTGCCAGGAGATCGCTTCGCCCTCGCGATCGGGGTCGGTGGCGAGGATCAGGCGGTCGGCGCCCTTCAATGACTTGGCGATGTCGTTGAGCCGGCCGGCCGCCTTGGGGTCGATCTCCCAGATCATCCGAAAATTATGTTCCGGATCGACCGATCCGTTCTTGGCCGGGAGGTCGCGGACATGACCGAATGAGGCCAGAACCTCGTAGGACGAGCCCAAATATTTGTTGATCGTCTTGGCTTTCGCCGGCGACTCCACAATGACGATATTCATGTAATTCCAGTTACTTACGGGAAATTTTTGGGGTTCTTTCGCGGGATTCGCGGCACCCCCGTCGCGGCGAACATGGGTTCTGAGGGCGGCTCTGTCAAATGGACAGATGGTGAAAGCTGGCTTAGTACCCCCGACTCAGTATCTAACAGGTTGCAAAATACCATCTTTTGGTTGCGCTCGTATTGGGGGTATCTGGATACTTATGCGCGGATTTATACGTAATTGAGCAAGACCGGGCGCAAACGGACGACGACGGTATCATTGCCACGGCGACGGCGATTGCTCGCGGGCGAGCCGCCGGGCGAGGGCGGCCCCGACGAAGCGGCGGGTTTCATCGCCGACGTCCTCGGCAACCTGGCCCGGCTTGCGCAGCGGCACCGGCTCGATCACCTGCGCTATCTGCTTGCGCTGGCAAAGCTGGAGGCGGACGAATATGTACGCCTTCGCAGCCGGCGACGGCTGTCATGATGCTTCGTCATTGCGCAGAGCGCCAGCGACGAGTGTCCGCCGTGGCTTAGCGAGCGAAGGCGGAAGCTATCCAATTGCCCGCCGCAGCTGCGACGCTGGATTGCTTCGCGGAGCCTGTCATCCGGCGCGCCTCTGGCGCGCCCCGTTAGCTCGCAATGACGACTTGGGTCGCGGCTTGAACATGGTCTCGCCCAATCCGAGCAGCCGGCCATCGGCAGCGTGGAGCTCGAGCTTCTTCACCGGCCGGCCGCTGTCGCGATCGACCAGGATGGTCGCGATCTCCTCGGGGTGCGGGTCGAACTCCTCGCTCCATTGCCGAAGCGCCACCAGGATCGGAAAGATGCCGCGGCCTTTCGGCGTCAAGACATATTCCTGGTAGGCGCTGCCGTCGGAAGCCGGCGCCATCTTCAGCAAGCCCTGATCGACCAGCGCGCGCAGGCGCACGGTGAGGATGTTCTTCGCAAGTCCCAGGCTCTTCTGGAATTCGCCAAAGCGGCGGCGGCCGAGCAGGGCGTCGCGGATGATCAAAAGCGACCACCAATCGCCGATGACATCGAGCGCGCGCGCGATCGGGCATTCGGCGCGCGCCAGAGACGTTCGTTTCACCATGGCAGATCTCCTGATCGCGCCCAACCGGATCACGATCTGGTGTAGTTGCAATATTAAACCAGATACTCTAGCTAGGCAACACAGTTTAATAATGCAACCACCTAGGACACGGGAGGCTGGCCATGAGACTCAAGAACAAGACGGCGTTGATTACAGGGGGCAACAGCGGCATCGGGCTCGAGACCGCGCGGGTATTCGTCGCGGAGGGCGCGAAAGTCATCATTACCGGACGCAATCAGGCGACGCTGGATGCGGCGGCGAAGGAGCTGGGGCCGAATGCGTTTGCTGTCGTAGCGGACGCGAACGACGTGGCCGCGACGCAAGCCGCGATCAAGAGAGGCGTCGACAAATTCGGCATGCTCGACATTGTCTTCGCCAATGCCGGAATTCCCGGCGGCACGCCGGTTGGCGGCACGAAGCTCGAAGCCTTCGAGCAGGTGATCCGCACGAACTTGACGGCGGTGTTCTTCACCGTACAGGCAGCGGTCGCGCACATGAACGATAACGGCTCGATCATCCTGAACGGCTCGGTGATCTCGGTGCTCGGCAGTCCCGGCTACGCCGCCTATGCCGCAAGCAAGGCCGGCGTGCGCGCGATGGCGCGGGTAATGGCCTCGGAGCTTTCGCCGCGCGGCATCCGCGTCAATGTCGTGGCGCCCGGTGCGATCCGCACGCCGATCTGGGGGCAGGCGATCGCCACGCCCGAAGCGGAAAAAGCATTCGAGGCGAGAATCGGCCGTACTACACCGCTCGGTCATATCGGCGAGCCCGAACACATCGCGAAAACCGTGCTGTTCCTCGCTTCAGATGATGCCGCTCATATCCAGGGGCAGGAACTGTTCGTCGACGGCGGCTCCAGCGCGTCGCCCGCCGGCGCGCCGATCTATCGCTGACAACGCCGTTCCCATTTCGAGAAATGCGAGTCCATCCGGCATTATGCCGGGCGGACTCGCAATCTGGTTGTGGTTATAGGTTCCGTCACGCCCGGGACGTATTTTTGCAGAGGCGCATGTCGCATTGAACCTTTGTCGCAGATGCGACGACCCTTTCGTGGGCGGGGAATTTTTTTACGCATAATCAATTGGAGAGCCCGACATGCCTACAGCCGTTCGCGTCTCTGCAGCCATCCCGGCTTCGAAAACTGCTTCCAACAAATCCGATAACCACCAATTCGTTTCGATCGCTCTGTTTTCCGGTATTGGCCTGTTTGTCTCGCTCGTCGCCGTCATTCTTGGCGTGCAGGGCGTCTGGTACTGATCTTTCGCGCGTCAATCGGGCACACCAGCCCGCCGGTTTCCTGGGTCGGCGGGCGGTGCAACTTCAACTTATGCGGCCTGCAGTTTTGTCACCGCCTGGAGGGCAGCCGCCAGCGCTTTCTCGCGATGCTCGGGCCCGACCTGAACGCCATCAGCTGAAATGAACTCGGGATGTTCGATCCCGATGAAGCCGAATACCCAGCGCAAATAGGTTTCGAGATGCTCGCCGGCGGCGGCCGGCGTCGCTGCGCCATAAAATCCGCCGCGCGAAACCGCGACGATCATGCGCTTGTTGCCGGCCAGTCCCTCCGCTCCCTGCGCGCCGTATTTGAACGTCTTGCCCGCCACGAGAATGCGATCGATCCAGGCCTTGAGCTGGCTCGGGATCGTGAAATTGTACATGGGCGCGCCGAGCACCACGATGTCGGCGGCGAGAAATTCCTCGAGCACGGCCTGGCCGGCGGCGAGATCTTCTTGAACCTCCACTGGTGGCTGTGCGCCTTGCGCGGCCGCGAGGTGCGATCCGGACAGATGCGAAAGCGGCGTCGAGGAGAGGTCGCGATAGGTAGCGTCGAGGCCGGGCGTGGTCTGGCGCAGCCGGTCGACGATTGCCGCGGAAAGCTTTCGGCTGACGGAGTGCGGGCCGAGCACGCTGGAGTCGATATGCAGGAGCTTCATGGGGGTCCCTCGGTATTGGTTTGTAACTGGCGCTATATGAGTGACTGTGCAAAAAGCCCACAAGAACGCACATTTTTGAGCCCCGAGCACGTCAATGAAACCCGAGCACATCCGTGTGCCTGTCCTGCCGCCTCCGCCCCACGCGCATGAGGGGGCCGACTGCCGCGCCGTCGCCTCCGTGCTGGCGCGGGTCGGCGACAAGTGGAGCGTGTTCGTGATCATGATGCTCGGCGATGGGCCCAAACGCTTCAACGAGCTGAAGCGGATGATCGGCGGCATTTCGCAGCGGATGCTGACCTTGACCCTGCGGGGCCTCGAGCGCGACGGCCTGGTCACGCGCACGGTGTTTCCGACCATTCCGCCGCGCGTCGATTACGAGCTGACCGATCTCGGCCGCGGGCTCGTCAAGCCGGTGCAGGCGCTCGGCCAATGGGTGTTCGAGCACAAGCAGGAGATCGAGCACGCGCGAACCAGTTTTGATCAGCGCGGCGACGATTAGAGCAGCGACACCAGGCCGCCGCCGTGGCGTTCGAGCTTGCCGGCGAGTTCGAGCTCGAGCAGCACGGTGCGCACGACAGTGGCTGACGCGCCCGCCATCCGGATCAGGTCATCGATCGAAACCGGGCTCGGCCCGAGCAGGCCGACGATACGTGCGCGGTCGCTTGCCTGCGGGTCGCCATCGAGCTCCTCGCTGTCATCTTCGCCGAGCTGCAGCATGATCGGCCGGTCCATGATCGGCGCGACGGCGTTGATGACGTCGGCCGCTTCGGTGACCAGCGTCGCGCCCTGCTTGATCAGATCGTTGGTGCCGGCCGCGCGCGGGTCCAGTGGCGAGCCCGGCACGGCAAACACCTCGCGGCCCTGTTCGGCGGCCATGCGCGCGGTAATCAGCGAGCCCGACCGCTGCGCGGCCTCGACCACGACGACGCCAAACGCGGCACCCGAAATCAGGCGGTTGCGCCGTGGAAAATCCCGCGCCCGCGGCTCGTGGCCGAGCGGCATTTCGGAAATCGCTGCACCGCTCGAATCAAGGATCTTCGACAGCAGGTCCTCGTGCTCGGGCGGATAGATGCGGTCATGGCCGCCGGCCAGCACCGCGACCGTGCCGCTCGCGACGCTGGCGCGATGGGCGGACTGGTCGATGCCGCGCGCCAGCCCGGAGATGATGACAAACCCGGCTTCGCCCAGCTCGTGCGCGAGCCGGCTTGCGAATTTCAGCCCCGCACCGGACGCATTGCGCGAGCCAACGATCGCAATCATCGGCCGCATCAGCGTATCCGTTGCGCCGAGTACGCCGAGCAGCGGCGGCGCATCTTCCAGCGTCGCCAGCCGCGGCGGGTAGCCGGCTTCTTCCGGCGCCAGCAGATGGATGCCGAGCTTCGTGCTGGCGGCCAGCTCAGCGCGCGCATCGTCCTCGCTGCAGAGGCGTATCGAGCGCGACGCTCCGCCACGCCGCGCCAGCTCGGGCAGGCGGGCCAGCGCTGAGCGGGCGCTACCGAAATGAGTGAGCAGCGAACGAAACGTCCGCGGCCCGACATTGTCGGAACGGATCAGCCGTAGCCGGTCGATCCGCTCGGCATCGGTGAGTGGCTTGCTTTGGCTGATGGCGTCCACGCTGGCTCCTTGCGGGGTGAGAATGGATCAACCTGAGGGCGTGGGGAAGGGGGCACGACCTATGCGATGGGCGGGCTTGTCGAGATCAGCTCTGCCTTGCTAGGCCTGCGCGGACAATAAACGTGGATGTCCGGCCAGGCACGAAGGGGAAACGCCCATGATCCGACTCTCCGACCTGCAGCGCCGCATCGAGAAGGGCGAACTGTCGCCGGAGGCTGCGCTTGCGCAATCGCTGGCCGCGATCGAGGCGCAGGAAAAGACCATTGGCGCGTTTGCCAGCCGCGCCGAGAGGCCGCGCGCGCAGGCGAACGGCCCGCTGCGCGGCATTGCCGTTGGCATCAAGGACATCATCGACACCGCCGAGCTGCCGACCGAGATGGGCTCGGCGATCTACCGGGGACATCGCCCGCGCGCGGATGCGCCTGTCGTGATGCTCCTGAAGCAGGCCGGCGCCACCATTGCCGGCAAGACCACCACCACCGCATTCGCTGCGAACGATCCGACCGCAACGCTCAATCCGCACAATCAGGCGCACACGCCGGGCGGCTCCTCGTCGGGCTCGGCGGCAGCGGTCGCGGCCGGCATGATCCCGCTTGCGCTGGGCACGCAGACCGGCGGTTCGGTGATCCGGCCGGCCTCGTTCTGCGGCGTTGCCGCCATAAAACCGTCGTACCGGCTCTTGCCGACGGTCGGCGTCAAATGCTTTTCCTGGACGCTCGACACCGTTGGCGTGTTCGCGGCCGGTGTCGAAGACGTGGCGCGGGGCTTATCGGCCATGACCAACCGGCCGGAGCTGCTGGCGACCGTAAGCAAGGCGCCGAGCATCGGCGTCGTGACACAGGAATTCGCAGGCAACCCGGAAAAGGAGGGTGCCGACGCACTGAAGATCGCGGCGGCGGCCGCGGAAAAGGCGGGCGCATCGGTGCGCGAACTGAAATTGCCTGCCATCATCGCCGACGCCTGGCGCATCCACACCATCGTGCAGCAATTCGAGGCGCATCAGGCGTTCGCCTGGGAATATCGCGAGAATTACGACGCGATGCCGCCGCTGTTGCGCAAGCGGCTCGACGAAAGCCAGGACATCTCGCCGGCCGACTATGACGAGGCGCGCTCGGTCGCCGAGAAGGCGCGCGTGGTATTGGCCGACACCTTTGGCGAGGTCGACGTGCTGCTGGCGCTATCGGCGCCGGGCCCGGCGCCGAAGGGGCTGGACTGGACCGGCGATCCCCGCTTCAACCGGCTCTGGACCTTGATGGGCACGCCCTGTGTCAACGTGCCGGCCACCGTCGCCGAGGGCAATCTGCCCATCGGCGTGCAGGTGATCGCCGATTATGGCGACGACGCCAAGGCGCTTGCGGCCGCGCGGTTCCTGGAAGCCGCGCTCAGGGCGTAAATCACGCGGGCACGAGAACCGCTTGCTCCACGACCACAGGCACAGGTTTCGCCGGCGTCGTGCCCCGCAGCCAACGATCCGCGGCGCTGCGTCCGCGGCCATGCAACAGGGTCATGAAACCGCGGCCGAGATCGGCCGGGTTGCGCTGGGCGAGGCCGTCGATCTCGTCTTCCGCCGCGATCTTGTGAATGTTGGCCGCTGTCGCACCACGCTCGCGTGCCCATTCCAGTGCGGCCAACTCGGCATGGAGCGCCGCGTTCGCCGTGATCTGGTCGAGCCGCCGGTCGATCGCGGCCGCGGTGATGGGAATGTAGCTGTCGTGCGCCGGCGTGACCTGGACGAGCAGCACGTCGGAAGCCGCCGATTCCCGCATCAGGCGCACCAGCGGCGGATTGGCGCCATAACCGCCATCCCAATAGGATTCGGCGTCGATCTCGACCGCGCAATGCACCAGCGGTGGGCAGGTCGAGGCGAGCAGCACGTCGGCGGTGATGGCGGCGTTGTCGAAGATCTGCTGCCGGCCGTCGCGCACCCGCGTCGCGGCGATCAGGACTTTTGGGCATTCGCGGGCGCGCAGCGTCGCAAAATCGATGTCTCGCGACAGCGCCTCGCGCAGCGGATCGAGGTCGAACGGATCGAACTGCCCGGAGCGGAGCGTGGAGCCGAAAGCGACCGAGCTTCCGGCCGGCGAGAAGCCACCGACCAGCATCAGCGAGCGGAACGAGGTCTCGTTCGTCATCCGCTGCCAGAATTTTGCCAGCAGCTTTCTGGCGCCTTCGCGGCCACCCTGCACCATCCCGCAGGCGAGCAGCGTCGCGTTGATCGCGCCGACGCTGGCGCCGCTGACGCAATCGAAGTCGCATGCGGGCTCTTCAAGCAGCCGCTCCAGCACGCCCCAGGTGAACGCCGCGAACGAGCCGCCGCCCTGCAGCGCCAGCGACAGCTTTTGCGGCGGCCAGACCGGAGGCTTGGGGGCGCTTTCTCTGGCATGTTTTTCTTTGGCCTGGGCAAGGGCTGCCGCGGCGTGCTTTTCGAGCGCGCGGGCGAGCTCGACATCGGAGACCTCGAGCGGCAGCGGCGGAGGCTTGACCGCAGGTTTGCTTCCAAGTTTGGCGTCTGTCGTCTCGAGCTTCGGTGCAGGCTGGTTTTCCTGAGCCCGTTTTCCATGCCAGCTGAAAAACTGGGCCTCGGCCAGAATTTCAGATCGCTTCGACTCGGGCACGGCCGGGCCTGCCTCAGCCAATTTCGCTTCCGGAAGCGCGGTTTTCACCGCGGCTCCGTCGGTGACGGAGGCGGCTTCAGCGCCTGCTGTCGCGCTGGTTTCGGGTTGTGCCGCCGCGATCGTGTTGGTCGACCAGATTTCGGCAGCAGATAACAGCGCGGTGGCGGCAGTCCGAAGCAGGGCGGCAGCCTCCTGCTGCGCACCGTCGTTCCGTTCCAGCCCCTTATCCGCGCCTGATGGAACATTCTCGTTCATCTCAGGCATTCCAAATGCGAATTACCCCGAGCCCAACATGACAGCGGCGGAAAGGTTTTTCCAGCTGCCAGGTTCGGTTCCGAACAGATATTGATGGATTGATAGCGGGTGTCGCAACCCTGCAACTGATCGGGACGTGATTCGCTCGCCACCGGCGTTCTGCCCCGATCTTACCCTCGGTGCCCGCCAAAAGCCGCTTGTCTGGAGTCGTCTATTTCAATTGGCTGGAGATGGAGGAGAGCTCTTCGACCAGCTTCGTACCGAGGCCGTTGATCAAGGCGATAATGGCGAGCGCGATGGCCGCCGCGATCAGGCAATATTCGATGGCGGTAGCACCGGATTCGTCAGCTAAAAGCTTAGCAAAACTGCGCTTCAGCATTGCATTCCTTCGCATTCTACTGGAGGTTGCCGATGCGAAGCCATGCCGTTCATTAATCTAAGGTTGTGTAAATATCCATTGCTCAATTTGATGACAGGCGCTGTCGCGCTCGGCGACGGTTAGGAAAAATGAAACAGCAAGGTGCATTCCGCCAACGTCCAGCGCGGCGCAATATGCGTTCGCGATTGTGTCCTAGGTTTTTTGCCCGATCTTGCCCTCGGTGCCCGCAAGCAGCCGCTTGATGTTCTCGCGATGCATGAAGATCAGGAGCAGCGTCAGCACCGCGAACAGCGCGGCCAGCGCGGAGTGGTCGAACCACCACAGAAACAGCGGCGTAATCACGCTGGCGGTCAGAGCCGACAGCGACGAATAGCGGAGCGCAAACGCGAGCAAGAGCCAGATCGCGCAGAACACGATCGCTGCCGGCCAGAACAGGCCAATCAGGATGCCGATATAGACGGCGACGCCCTTGCCGCCCCGAAATTTCAGCCAAGCCGGGAAAAGGTGGCCGAGGAACGCGCCGAGGCCGGCCAGCATCGCCGCGTCCGGACCGCCGAAATAGCCCGCGATGATGACGGCGGCGGTGCCCTTCAGCGCATCCAGCAGCAGCGTTGCGGCGGCAAGTCCCTTGCGCCCGGTGCGCAGCACATTGGTGGCGCCGATATTGCCGGAGCCGATCGAGCGCAGATCGGGCGTGCCGGCGAGTTTGGTGAGGATCAGGCCGAACGGGATCGAGCCGAGGAGATAGCCGATCAGGAGGGCTATGGGATAAAAGGCTTCAGGTCCCATGCGAGTTGCTCCCTGAATACGTCACACATGCTCATAGACGGTGCGGCCGCCGACAATCGTGCGCATCACGCGCCCGGAGAAGCGCGCCTCGTCGAACGGCGTGTTCTTGCACAGCGATTTCAGGTCGTCGCGATCCAGCACCCAGGGCACGTCGGCGTCGATCACGATGACATCGGCCGGCGCTCCCGGGCGCAACGAGCCGCCGGGCAGGCCGAGCAGCTCGGCCGGTCGCGTCGACATGGCTCGGATCAGCGTCTTCCATTCCATCTCGCCATTATGGATCAGCCGCAGCGCCGCCGGTAGCATGGTTTGCAGCCCGACCGCGCCGGAAGCGGCTTCCGCAAACGGCAGCCGCTTCACCTCGACGTCCTGCGGGTTGTGGTCGGACATGATGACATCGACGAGACCGGAGGCCAGCGCCTCGACCAGCGCGCGGCGATCGACCTCGGTGCGCAGCGGTGGCGACAATTTCAGGAATGTCCGGTAAGGCCCGATGTCATTCTCGTTCAAGGTGACGTGATTGATCGAAACGGAGGCGCTGACCTGGAGCCCCGCGTCACGCGCGCGCTTCAATATCTCCAGCGAGGCGATGCAGCTGACCGAAGCCGCGTGATAGCGCCCGCCGGTGAGCGCGACGAGCCGCATGTCGCGCTCCAGCATCACGGCTTCGGCTGCATCGGGGATGCCCATCAGGCCAAGGCGAGCGGCGAATTCCCCCTCGTTCATGACGCCTTCGCCGACGAGATCGGGATCCTCGGTGTGATGCACGATCAGCGCGTCGAAGTCGCGGGCATAGGTGAGGGCACGTCGCATCACCAGCGCATTGGTGACGCTCTTGTCGCCGTCGGAGAACGCCACCGCACCGGCGGCCTTGAGCAGGCCAATCTCGGTCATCTCCTCGCCGTGAAGGCCTTTGGTGAGCGCCGCCATCGGATGGATGTTGACAATGGCGGTGTCGCGGGCACGGCGCAGCACGAAGTCCACCGTCGCGGAATTATCGATGGCGGGCTCGGTGCCGGGCTGGACGATGATGGTGGTGATGCCGCCGGACGCCGCGGCCTGGCTTGCGGAGGCAAAGGTTTCGCGATGGCCATAGCCGGGCTCGCCGACAAAGGCACGCATGTCGACCAGGCCGGGCGCCACGATCTTGCCGGCGCAATTGATGACGTCGGTGCCTTCGGGCACGCCGGCAGCACCGATACCGCGCTTCAGGTCGCGGATCACGCCGTCGGCAATGAGCACATCGCCGGGGCCGTCGAAATCGCGCGAGGGATCGATGACGCGCGCGTTGGCAAGCAGAATCGGGCGTCGGTCGGTCAGCATCGGCAACGATCTCTCTTGAGCATGATCTCCGCGCAAACGCGTTCCGCGTTTGTCGCGAGGGAAAACCGGCTTCCACTTTTCCGGATCATGCTTCTCACGCGTTCGGCAGGTTGCGGGCGAGCGCTTCCAGCACCGCCATCCGCACCGCCACTCCCATTTCGACCTGTTCCCGGATCAGCGACTGCGCGCCGTCGGCGACGGTCGATTCGATCTCGACACCGCGGTTCATCGGGCCCGGATGCATCACCAGGGCATCCGGCTTGGCGTAAGTGAGCTTCTTCTGGTCGAGCCCATAGTAGTGGAAATATTCGCTGGTGGAGGGCACGAAGGAGCCGTTCATCCGCTCGCGCTGCAGCCGCAGCATCATGACGATATCCGCGCCGGCCAGCCCCTCGCGCATGTCGCGCGCGACTTCCACGCCCATGCGCTCGATGCCGGGCGGCAGCAGCGTGGAGGGCGCGACCACGCGCACCCGCGCGCCCATGGTGTTGAGCAGGATGATGTTGGAGCGCGCCACCCGTGAATGCATGACATCGCCGCAGATCGCAACCAGCAGCCCCTCGAGCCGCCCCTTGTTGCGGCGGATGGTGAGCGCATCGAGCAGCGCTTGCGTGGGATGCTCATGCGCGCCGTCGCCCGCATTGATCACGGAACCGTCAACCTTGCGCGCCAGTAGTTCCACCGCGCCCGAGGCGTGGTGGCGCACCACCAGGATGTCCGGGTGCATGGCGTTCAGCGTCACCGCCGTGTCGATCAAGGTCTCGCCCTTGCGCATTGAGGACGAGGACACCGACATGTTCATGACGTCGGCGCCGAGGCGTTTTCCCGCGATTTCGAACGAGGATTGGGTCCGGGTCGAAGCCTCGAAAAAGAGGTTCACCTGGGTGCGGCCGCGCAGCGAGGTGCGCTTTTTGTCGATCTGGCGGTTGAGCTCGACATATTCCTCGGAGAGGTCGAGCAGGCCGGTGATATCGGCGGCGGAAAGCCCCTCGATTCCCAGCAGATGCCGGTGACCGAGGACAAAGGTCGATTTCGATAGGGATGTCATTAAAGCCAGAGCTATAGGCGGGGATTGCCCATCCGGCAAGGGCCAAAGGCGCCCGAAAAAGTTATCCCCCGGTGGTTCCGGATCACGGTATAGCCCTTCGTCCTTAGGAGCTTGCGCCAGCAAACATCTCGAACGATGAGGCCACACTGGGGCCTCATCCTTCGAGACACGCGTTCCGCGCTCCTCACCATGAGGATGACTGCCGCATTTGAGGTTAATTCGATGAAGTCCAAATTGCTCGCGCTTTTAACCTTGATCGCGTGCGCGAATGTGGCCCACGCCCAAGCTCTACCCGGCGGCTTCGCCTATCTCCGCGACATCGATCCCAGCATCATCCAGGACATCCGCTACGCCACCTCGAACAATTTTGTCGGCCGGCCGCTGGCGGGCTATCAGGCCGGCGAATGCGTGGTGAAGCGCGAGGTGGGGCTGCGCCTGAAGGCCATCCAGCAGGAGCTTTCGAAGCGAAACCTGTCGCTGAAGATGTTCGACTGCTACCGGCCGGCGCGGGCCAGCGTCGACATGGTCAGATGGTCGCGCGATCCGAAAGACAACGGGCATCGCTTCAATCCAGCGATCGACAAGCGCGACCTGTTCCGGCTCGGCTACATCGCATCCTATTCGCAGCATTCAACCGGAGCCGCGCTCGACCTCACGCTGGTCGATCTCACCGCCGACAATTCCGCGTCCTTCGATCCCGCAAAAACCTACGCCGATTGCACCGCGCCGGTGGAGAAGCGCGCGCCCGAGGGCAGCATCGACATGGGCACCGGCTATGATTGCACGGATCTCAAGGGCCACACGCGGTCGTCCGCGATCACGCCGGAGCAGCGCCACTGGCGCGAGGCCCTGATTGCCGCCATGGCGCGGCAAGGCTTTGTGAACTATTCGAAGGAATGGTGGCATTTCTCCTATTCGGGCGCGGGCGGCCCGGCCTATGATTTCCCGATCACGTCGCGCCACTGATTTCCGGAAACGGCCGAGAAAATAGCGATGACCCAGCCCGCCTTCGCCACCCACGAAGTCTTCAACCAGTCGCCGCCGTTCGAGGATGTCGATCTCTACACGCTCGATCGACCCTTGAACGAGGTGGTTGCGGCGTTCGGTGGTGGCGCGGCGGAACCCGAACTGTCCGAGTTCGGCAAGCACTGGGGCTCGGCGGCGATGGCGGCGCGCGGGCGCATCGCCAACGAGAACACGCCGAAATTGCATACCTTCGATTCACGCGGCAATCGCCGCGACGAGGTCGAGTTTCATCCGGCCTATCATGAGCTGATGGCGCATTCGGCGCGTGCCGGCGTACACAACTCGACCTGGACGGCCGACGGCAGGCCCGCCGGCGGCGCCGCCGAGGTCGTGCGCGCGGCGAAATTCTACATGGCCTCGCAAGTCGAGACCGGCCATCTCTGCCCGATCACCATGACGCGCGCCTCCGTCGCGGCACTGGCGTCACAGCCCGATCTGCTCGCGAAGACGATGCCGGTGATCGGCACGCGCTCCTACGATCCATCCTTTGCGCCGTGGTGGACCAAGCGCGGCATGACGCTTGGCATGGGCATGACCGAGAAGCAGGGCGGCACCGATGTGCGCGCCAATATGACGCGCGCCGTGCGCACCGCCGATGGCTACCGCATCACCGGGCACAAATGGTTCATGTCGGCGCCGATGTGCGACGCATTCCTGGTGCTGGCGCAGGCCGAGGAGGGGCTGACCTGTTTCTTCATGCCGCGCTTTGCTGCGGATGGATCCGTCAACGCGATCCAGTTCCAGCGCCTGAAAGACAAGCTGGGCAACCGGTCCAATGCCTCGTCCGAGGTCGAGTTCGTCGGCGCCCTTGCGACGCGGGTCGGCGAGGAGGGCAAGGGCATCCGCACCATCATCCAGATGGTGCAGCTGACGCGGCAGGACTGCGCGATCGCTTCCGTCGGGTTGATGCGCTCGGGGCTTGCGCATGCGCTTCATCACGCCCGTCATCGCAGCGTGTTCCAGAAGCGTCTCGCCGACCAGCCCTTGATGCGCGTCGTGCTCGCGGACATGGCGCTGCATGTCGAGGCGTCGACCGCGCTGATGATGCGGCTCTGCCACGCCTTCGACCGCGCGAGCGATGATCCCCACGAAGCGGCCTATATGCGGCTGCTGACGCCCGCGATCAAATACTGGACCTGCAAGAGCGCGTCGCCCTTCCTGTTCGAGGCGATGGAGTGCCTCGGCGGCAATGGCTATGTCGAGGAGGGCATTCTGGCGCGGCATTATCGCGAGTCTCCGGTCAACGCGATCTGGGAGGGCTCAGGCAATGTGATGTGCCTCGACGTGCTGCGCGCGCTGTCGCGCGAGGCCGAGGCGGCGATTGCCGTGCTGCAGGGACTGTCCGAGGCAAGCCATGGCCTGCCGGGCGCGGCCGAGGCAGCGGCCTTCATCGGCAAGGCGTTTCGCCGGGGAGACAGCGAACGCGTCGCACGGCTCGCGGTCGAAAAATTGTCGTTGCTCGCAGCCGCCGCGGCGCTGAACCAGGTCGCGCCGCGAAGTGCCGAACTGTTCGCGGCAACAAGGCTCGAAAGCACCCATGCCGGCATGTATGGCGCGGTCGACCTCGCCGACAACGAAACACGCACGCTGCTCGAGCGGGCGCTGCCTTGAAGGTCATCTGATGGATTCGCTTGATCCCGAAAATCCGCCGGTGCTCATCTCACCGGAACACCCCCATCAGCGCGTCTGGAAGTTCTGGGGCACCGCGCTCTGGGGCTTTGTCGTGTTCGTGGCGATGTTCGTTGGCCAGATCGCGGTCGTCGTGTTCTTCGTGCTGAAGGGGGGAGGACCGGTCGATCTCGGCGAAGCGGTCAGGGTGGTCGCGTCCAGCGGGCTCGCGATCTCGCTCTCCGTGATCGCAGGCCTGCCGGCGGTGGCCGCCGCGCTGTGGCTTGCGATCCACTGGACCCGCACGCCCTTTGCCGACTATCTCGCGCTGCGCTGGACCTCGTGGCGCAACGTCGCGCTTGGCGTGGTCGGCCTTGTCGTGCTTGTCGAGGGGTGGGATCAGCTGTCGCGTTCGACGGGGCACGACGTGACGCCGGACTTCATGATCGATGTGCTGAAATCGGCGCGCAGCGACGGTGCGCTGTGGCTGCTCGTGCTGGCCTTCTGCGTCGCAGCCCCTGTCTCGGAAGAGCTTTTCGCGCGCGGCTTTCTGTATCGCGGCTGGTCGGAATCGTTCCTCCGCGTGCCCGGCGCGATCGTGCTGTCGTCGCTGGTCTGGACCGGCCTGCATCTGCAATATGACTGGTTCTTCTTCGGCGAAGTGTTCTGCATCGGCCTCTGGTTCGGCTATATCCGCTATCGCAGCAACTCGACCTGGCTGACGATCGCGCTGCACGGCCTCAACAATCTCGGTGCGGTGGTGCAGACCATGTGGCTCGCGGGCAGCTCGTGAACGGCTCATGACTTGAACCGTCCTCCGCCCTATCGCGACTATGGCGGAGGGCCCTGCCGCGTTCTCCCCGAACCTGGTATTTCGTGGGCACGACGCTGTTCGGATTGGGCGTCTATGCCGTCGAGATGATCGTCCAACTGGCGACCTTCATCGCGCTTTACTTTACCCTGGGCATCTTGCTCGGCTATCTCCGGCACCGCACTGGCTCGACCTAGTTGGCGTGCGTTTACGGCGCGGTTGTCGCCAGCGCGATGGAAACGGGCATCGTGATGGCAGCGAGGATCGTCTGCAGCGTGATGATCTGCGCGAGCAGCGGCGCGTCGCCGCCCATCTGCCGCGCCAGCACATAGGCGCTGGGCGAGGTCGGTACGGCCGAGCACACTGCGACGATCACCAGATTGATGCCGGAAATTCCGAACGACAGCGCAAGTCCCAGCGCCAGCACCGGCATCACCAGGAGCTTCAGGATCACGCCGGCTGCCGCCGCCACGCTCGGCCGGAGCAGGCCCTCCAGATGCAGCCCGGCGCCGGTGACGAGCAGACCGATCGCCAGCGATGAGCCGCCAAGTGCGTCGGCGACGTCGTACCAGAGTTTTGGCAAGGGCAGGTGGATCACATTGATGAAAAGCCCGATGGCGCAGGCCCAGATCAGCGGATTCTTCACCACCGTCATCGCAATCGCTCGCATTGATTGCTTCTCGGGCGAAGTGTAATGCGCGAGCACGGTCACGCTGAAGACGTTGACCATTGGGATGATCGCAACCATCGCCACGGAGGCAAGCGCCAGGCCCGTCGCGCCGTAGAGATTGCCGGAGACGGAGAGCGCGACATAGGTTTGCCAGCGCGTTGCGCCCTGGAAGATCGAGGTGAAGGCCGGCCCGTCGACGCCATGGCGCGTGAACAGGGGCCACAGCGCGAGGCAGAGCAGCGACACCGCCAGTGCCGCGAGCAACAGCGCGCCGCCGACGCCGGCAACCGGCACCTTGCCAAGATCGGCCTTCACCAGCGTCTGGATCAGGAGCATCGGGAACAGCACGTAATAGGTCAGCCGTTCCAGCCCGTGCCATTGCGTCTCCAGCCGCATCAGGGTGCGCCTCAGCACGGCGCCGAGCGCGATCAAAAGGAACACCGGCAGCAGCGCCGCAATCACGATTGCCATTCTTGTTTAGCTTTTCTTGAGGTTGGCAAGCCGGTCGAGCGCGCCCTGCAGGATGAAGATCGCGGCATGCTGGTCGATCACCTCCGCGCGTTTGGCGCGGCTGACATCCAAACCGATCAGTTCGCGTTCGACGGCCGCGGTGGAAAGCCGCTCGTCCCAGAAGGCGATGGCGAGATCGGTGAGGCCGGCGAGATTGCGGGCGAAGGCGCGGGTGGATTGCGCGCGCGGGCCTTCGCTGCCGTCCATGTTGATGGGCAGCCCCAGCACAAAGCCGACGGCGTTCCGCTCGGCTGCGATCGCAAGCAGCCGCGTGGCGTCGGCCTTGAAGGCCTTGCGCTGGATGGTCTCGACCCCGGTCGCAAGCCTGCGGTCCGGATCGGATACGGCAACCCCGATGGTCTTGGTGCCGAGATCAAGGCCCACCAGCGCGCCGCGCGCGGGCCAGTGCGTGACGGCGTCGATCAGCGGAAGGATGGGGGCGGGCATGGCAAGCCGCATAACACCCGCGGCGCCCGCGCGCAAAGGCTGATGGCAGCGTGGCGTCCATGCGCGGACGCCACGCGGCTTGGTGCACGAAATCAGCCCGCACTTGTTTCATAATCGAGACGAAGCTGTTCTCGATTTTTGAATTTCGTGCAGGCTCGGTATTGGTCATGATAGCTGCCGGAATCTTGGGGGGATGGACATGCCGATCGAAACCGCACTGACCGCGCGTCTTGGCATCACCCACCCGATTCTGTCGGCGCCGATGGATGTGATCGCGGGTGCGCGGCTGGTGGCGGCGGTCAGCGAGGCCGGTGGTTTTGGCGTTCTCGGCGGCGGCTATGGCGAGAGAGCCTGGCTGGAGCAGGAGACCGCAAAGCTGAAGCGGTGCCGGGCGCCGTTCGGCATCGGCTTCATCACCTGGAGCCTTGCGAAACAGCCGGAGCTGCTGGATGTCGCGCTTGCGGCGAAGCCGCGCGCGATCATGCTGTCGTTCGGCGACCCAAAGCCGTTTGCACCGCGCATCAAGGCCGCAGGCTGCCTGCTGATCTGCCAGGTTCAGACCGAGGAGATGGCGAGCGAGGCGCTTGACGCCGGTGCCGACATCCTGGTGGCGCAGGGGACCGAAGCCGGCGGTCACGGCGGCTCGCGCACTACGCTCGATATCGTGCCGGCGATTGTCGATCTCGCGGCCGGGCGCGTGCCGGTCGCGGCTGCGGGTGGCATTGCCGACGGGCGGGGGCTGGCGGCGATGGTGATGCTTGGTGCGAGTGGCGTGCTGCTCGGCACGCGTTTCTATGCCAGTGTCGAATGCGAGGGGCCGGAAGAGGGCAAGAAACGCATCTGCACCGCGACCAGCGGCAACACCGTGCGCAGCATCATCTTCGATATCTCGCGCAACAATGTCTGGCCGGCGCCGTTTACCGGGCGCTGTCTGATCAATGATCACGCCCGCCGCTGGATGGGGCGTGAAGTCGAGTTGATGCAGAATGTGCGGGTGGTCGCGGCAGAATATGCGGCAGCGAAGGCGGCCGGCAATTTCGAGATTGCCGCCGTGATCGCCGGCGAAGCCGTCGGCCTGATCCATGACATCCCGAAGGCCGGCGAGATCGTCGAGCGGATCACCACCGAAGCGGGCCAAATCCTGAGCGGAAAGCGCAATTCCGCGGCAATGGCGGCCAGCTAAAGCCCGCCGCGCCGGTTGCGGTGCAAAAGCCGCCTCTGCTATACGGCGGGATGAAAACCCCCGTTTGAGGCCTTATATTATGTTGGTCGATGCCGCTACCGTCCGTCGCATCGCGCATCTGGCGCGGATCGCGGTCACGGACGCTGAAGTTCCGCATCTCCAGGGCGAGCTGAACGCCATGCTGGCGTTTGTCGAGCAGCTGTCGGAGGTCAATATCGAGGGCGTTGAGCCCATGACCTCGGTGACCCCCATGGAGATGAAGAAGCGGCAGGACGTGGTCAATGACGGGGAGATCCCCGACGATATCGTGAAGAATGCGCCGGCGACCGAAGGTCACTTCTTCCTGGTGCCGAAGGTCGTTGAGTAGGTTCTTGGAGCGTTTCGATGTGTCTGCTCTGCGACGATGAAAAGGCCTATCAGGCCTACATGAACTATCTCGACGCGATGGAGCGGCAGGGCAAGGCTGCCGATCCCGAGAAAGCGATCGACGCCGTGCTGGATCAGCTCGAGGCTGCCGATCGTGCGCGCGCCAAAAATGACGACCCGGCCAACGACAAGACCTTGTCTCCGTTCTTCTGCAGCCCGATCAATAAATGACCGACTTTACATCGATGACGCTCGCCGAGGCCCGCGACGGCCTTGCGAAAAAGTCTTTCACCTCGCTTGAGCTGACCGACGCCCATCTGAAGGCGATGGAAGACGCGCGCTCGCTCAATGCATTCATACTGGAAACGCCGGAGCAAGCCCGCGCCATGGCGCGCGAAGCCGACGGCAGAATAGGCAAGGGCAACGGCGGCCCGCTCGCCGGCATTCCGCTCGGGATCAAGGATCTGTTCGCGACCAAGGGCGTGCGCACCACCGCCTGCTCGAAGATCCTTGCCAATTTCGTGCCGACCTATGAATCGACCATCACCTCGCAGCTCTGGCGCGACGGCGCGGTGATGCTGGGCAAGCTCAACAATGACGAGTTTGCGATGGGCTCGTCGAACGAGACCTCGTGCTTCGGCCCGGTCGCCAATCCCTGGCGTCGCGAGGGCAGTAACACCACGCTGGTGCCCGGCGGTTCCTCCGGCGGATCGGCGTCGGCGGTTGCGGCGCTGCTCTGCATGGGCGCAACCGCGACCGACACCGGCGGTTCGATCCGCCAGCCCGCCGCCTTCACGGCCACAGTGGGCATCAAGCCGACCTATGGCCGCTGCTCGCGCTGGGGCATCGTCGCGTTCGCGTCCTCGCTGGATCAGGCCGGTCCCATCGGCCGCACGGTGCGGGACTCGGCAATCTTGCTGCGGTCGATGGCAGGGCACGATCCGAAAGACACCACTTCGGTCGACCGCACCGTGCCGGACTACGAGGCTGCGATCGGCAAGTCCGTGAAGGGCATGAAGATCGGCATCCCCAAAGAGTATCGCCTGGATGGCATGCCGGGTGAGATCGAAAAGCTCTGGACCGAGGGGGCTGCGTGGCTCAAGGCCGCCGGTGCCGAACTCGTCGAGGTATCGCTGCCGCACACCAAATACGCGCTGCCGGCCTATTACATCGTGGCGCCCGCGGAAGCCTCGTCCAACCTCGCGCGCTATGACGGCGTGCGCTACGGCCTGCGTGTGCCCGGCCGCTCGATCGGCGACATGTATGAGGCGACCCGCGCCGAAGGGTTTGGCGCCGAGGTGCGCCGCCGCGTCATGATCGGC
>DATMNV010000116.1:0-35960 GCA_035568535.1 Bradyrhizobium sp. | reverse complement strand
AGGCACAAACGACCGTGATCGTCGTGCCGCCATCCGAACTGCCGGTCGATACGCAAGGTTAGTCGAAAAGACTCTCTCGATTTTGCTCGTCCGTTGAGGTGAGCGAAACCACCACCTAGTCCAGAAACGACACCAATCTCTAATTTTGGAGGGGAGACGACAAATGGCGATCAACAATCTCAATCCGGGCGACCTCTATTTCGCAAACATGTTCAATGACGTAGAATTCCATCACGACAACCGTCCGTCCCCCAGCGTCGCTGCAGCCAATGCGGAAATTGCAGGATTGGTGATTGCGCAGCCTCCAGCCGACATCAACAATGAAATGATTGGCAAGGTCTTCGACGACGCCACGACGCGCCTCGTCGGCGGCGTGGACGCTTCGAACGCTGTGGCCATCGTTGCCGACCTCAAGACCGTGCAGGCCGACATGGCCGCGATCTCCGCCGGCGACGGCGAGGGCACTTTGACCGAATTGCATTACGACGTGATGGAGCACCAGCTCAATCAGGAAATTGCGGCTGTCAATCAAGCCTTGAATGGAACGAACCCCTTCGCCGCCAGGACCGTCAATGACATCCACCGCGATATTCTTGACATTTTCCTCGGCGATCCCAACCTCGTCGCCGAGAAGGGCGCCTCATGGACGCCGCTGCCTCAACTCACCACGCCCTCAACGCCGTTCGCCGACGATGCAAAGCAAACGACGTTCGTGAGCAACTTCATCACCGACAGCAATACGCTGGCCGACCGCGCCCTCGCCGGCGAAACCGGCGACCAACTCATCCACGACCTTCAGCACTTTATCACCCAAGCCGAAAAGTTCGTCATGGCGGACGCCCAGACGTCGACCGTGTTCAACGCCCGCTTTGAAAATGAGATCGGAGCGGAGGGAACCGCGGGCACCGCCGCCGGCAGCCTCATCGAGGGCCTTCAAAAACACGACATGGGGGAAATCACCGCCGCTGCGACCCAATTGATCACCAACGCGAGCGACTTTGCCGGGAACAACCAGCAAGCCAACGGCGCCACCTATGACGCCGTGGTGGCGGCTGCGAAGGGATCGACGGCGCCCTTCATCGACTTGAAAGGCGGCGGCGACCATCACGACAATCACGACCATCAATCCGCCCAGGTCCAAACAGCGAGCGCGGATGTCGACCATGTCGCACATTCTTCTCCGACATTCGAGCACCTCTGGCACCACGCGTAAGGGGTGAGAAGAGCGCGCGACTAAGACTCATGCCGCTTGCAGTTCGTCGGCGGCATCTGACTAAGGGCTCGGAACTTAATCTAATATTAGTGGCTTATCAATCGACGGAAACCCAGGATAGCGACGCCGCTTCGGTTGTCCGGATCGGACATCACTTCTTCCAGCGTGGACGGTTCGGGGATCGCTTCTCCGTCCTCAACCATGCCTTCCACGTGAAGCGCGAGCGCTTCCTCCGCCATCGCGCGCGCATCATCCAGCGTCACGCCTGCGGTGATCACGCCCGGGAAGTCCGGAAAGGAAACGCCGAAGTCGCTGTCGGTGTCTTTGTGAATGAGTCCAATATAGCTTCGCATGCTCTTATCTCAACTTGTTTCAGATAGAGGGCTTTCAGATGTCTGATTCAAAAGTCGTCCAATGGCGCGCTGATAAATATCCGCCGCTATGGCGCTGCGTTTATTGCGGCGAAACAAACCGAGATGAACTCACTGATGAGCACATTATCCCATTTGCGTTGCTTCCAAAAGGAGGCGATTGGTTTCTTCCAAAATCGAGCTGTAAGGCCTGCGCCTGCATTACTAAGCAATTTGAGGGTCAAGTATGCGGCGGCATGTTCGGACCACTAAAAGAACAGCTTAATCTTAAGACCCGCAATCGCGGAGCGAGTAAAAAGAAAACTGGCCGAATGTTCTTGCGCAAGAATAGTCGCGACGGACGAATCTGGGATGAAGAAATATTGGTTTCATCATTTCCCACGCTTTGCATGGGGTTCCGCTGGCCGGTACCAGGAATCATGTTCGATGAAAGGCCATCGAGCGAATTTAAGGGTGAAATAGTCGTCAAATGCGATGAACAGCAAATGAAGAATTATGTAAGTGATGTGGAGGCGTTCCGGATTGGAAGAGTAGGACCACTAAATTTTGCTCGAATGCTTGCCAAGATCGCTCATTGCTACGCCATCGCGAGATTTGGTTCAGATTCATTCGAGCCAATGCTGCCAGCCCTTATCCTTGGGCGCATTGATTGGGGCCCGCTTTTTGTTGGCGGCGATGCGAGCGCAGAGCCGCCAGATCAAGCCGATGTTTTGCATGACGTGTTTCGCATGGATTGCCGCAGAGGCGATGGGCCCGAATACCTAGGCCTGGCCGTTCGGCTCTTTGCCATGATGGGCATGCCCCGATATCACGTCATCGTCGGTCGCTGCCTTAAGAAGCCGCCTGTCACAGAGAAGCGCGGAGATACAATAGCCGTAAAATTCCCTTTCCCGCGCAGATAATTCGTTCCACCCCGGGCTCTCGCCAATCGGCGGGTCTAAGTGCTCTATTGTTTCATAAAGTATCCGAACAAGTTTTTCTCTCGCTAGCTCGGGCTCAATCTCGGGCGCGTCAGCCCCTCCGCTGGAATCAGCGGAAGGACCGTAAGGGAGCAGACAGAGAACATATTCCCGAGTTGCTGCGCACTTTAAGCGTGCGCGGATAGCGCGAGGCCTACGCCGCCTTCTGCCCCGCCGCCGGTCCACTGCGCAGATCGTGGAAGAACTTCTCCACCTCGCGCGACAGCGTTTCCGCCGTGGTCGCCAGATCGTCCGACGTCGCGAGCACGGAGGCCGCGGCCGTGTTGGTCTCGCCGATCGCTTCCCGCAGCGAGTTGATGTTGCTGACCAGCGTCTCGTTGCCCTGTGCCGCCGACTGCGCGTTGGCGGAGATTTCGCGGGTGGCGGCGTCCTGCTGGCCGACGGCGCCGGCGATGTTGGAGGTGATGTCGTTGATCTCGCGCACCGCGCCGCCGATCTCGCGCACGGCATCGACGGCGTTTTTGGTGGAGCTCTGGATCAACCCGACATTCTGGCCGATTTCTTCCGTCGCCTTGGCGGTTTGCCCTGCGAGCGCCTTGACCTCATGCGCCACCACGGCAAAGCCGCGGCCGGCGTCGCCCGCGCGCGCCGCCTCGATGGTGGCGTTGAGCGCCAGGAGATTGGTCTGCTGGGCGATCGCCTGGATCAAGGAGAGCACACCGTCGATCCGCTGCGTCGCCGCGGCGAGACTCTCGATCTCGGTGATTGACTTTTCGGTGCGCTGGCCGGTCTGATCGACGGCTTCGGCGGAATGGCGCACCTGCCGGCCGATCTCCTGCACCGAGGCCGACAGCTCTTCGGCCGCGCCCGCAACCGCCGAAACGTTGCCGGAAGCCTGCGCGGTCGCCCCGGAAGCGGCGACCGCACGCTCCTTGGCATCGGAAGTGACGCGGTTGATGGTCTGCGCGGTGTTGCGCATCGCCGACGCATTGTCCGTCAGCGCATGCAGTACGGCGCCGATCGCCTGCCTGAAGCCCTCGACCGAGGCTTCGATATGCCTGGTGCGCTCCTGGCGCGCCGCGGAGTCTTCCGAAACCTGCGAGGCGAGGTTGCGGTTGCGCTCCATCGCCTCCTGGAAAATCTTGATGGCGCGGGCCAGCGCGCCGATCTCGTCGCCGCGATCGGTGTGCGGCACCTCGACCTGCTCGGCGCCGTCGGCAACCTGTTTGATGGTCGAGGTGATGACCGACAGCGGGCGCGCGATCGAGCGTGAGATGATGATGACCCCGAGCACGACCAGCACCAGCGCAAAGCCGCCGAGGCAGGTCAGCGCGAAGGAGAGCTGGTGGTTGGTTTCGGTCTGCTCGGCGATGCGCCGGCCGCGCTCGACATAGACCTTCGACAGCGCCTCGAGATCCTTGTTCAGCGCCGAGCGCACCGAGCGGTTGGCGTCATTGTCGCCCCACTCGCGGCCCGCAGCGGGAGAAATCTCGTTGGCACGGCGCACCAGTTCTTTGCGGAATTCGACGAACTGCTCGATGCGCTTCTCGAAGGTCGCGAACTGCTCGGCATCGTCGCCCTGGACGATCGCCTCCCATCGCTTCACGACGTTGAGGATCTGGTCATTGAACCTGAGCAGCCCGTCACCGAATTTCTTCACCGCCGCCGGGTCGGTCGACATGTAGACGCCGCGCGACTCCATCACGACCGCATAGACCTGCGAGTTGACGCGCTCGACATTCAGCGCGGCGAGGTTGGCGGTTTCGATCGCATGCGTCAGCTCCGCAGCCTTGCGGGTGTTGTAATCGGACAGCACGGCGATTGCCGCGGTCAACACCGCAAACAGCGCGAAGATCGAATAGAGCTTTGCGGCCAGCGAGAGCCGTGATGCCATGATACGCACCGCACTCAAAGAATTTCGGGATTTCAGTTCCTACGCTTTCGACCGGACGGACCGGGCAGCGCGTCGTCTGTTTAGGAATATGCGCAATTTTCATGGATAAAGTCTTAATCCGAGAACTCTGCTGATCTGCAACTACCGCAAGAATCGACTATCAAAATCAATTACTTGCAGGATGATTCTGCCGCCCCGTCCCTGGGCCGGCGACGGCTGCCCCGTGTCATCTGGACGCAATAGGTATCGGTAATCTGCAGGCTCGGGCGTAGTTTCAAGGTCATGGTCTATCGTCACAGCATCGATCAAACTTCCTACCTGTTCGGCGATCTGCGCGACCTGCTCGCCAAGGCGACCCCGCCGCGCTCGGGCGATCGGCTGGCCGGGATCGCAGCCGGCAGTGCCGAAGAGATGGTGGCGGCACGGATGGCGCTCGCCGACGTGCCGCTGACGCAGTTCCTGCAGGAGACCGTGATCCCCTATGAGGAGGACGAGGTCACCCGCCTGATCCTCGACAGCCATGACGCGGCGGCGTTTGCGCCGGTCGGCTCGCTCACGGTCGGGTCGTTCCGCGACTTCCTGCTGTCGGATCAGGCCTCGCCCGAAATGCTCAGGAAGCTGGCGCGCGGCATCACGCCGGAGATGGCTGCCGCCGTCTCCAAGCTGATGCGCAACCAGGATCTGATCCTGGCCGCGAAGAAGTGCGAGGTGACGACAAGCTTCCGCAACACCATTGGCCTCTCCGGGCGGATGAGCACGCGGCTGCAGCCGAACCACCCGTTCGACGATGCCAAGGGCATCACGGCTTCCATCCTCGATGGCCTGCTGCTCGGCTCGGGCGATGCCTGCATCGGCATCAATCCGGCCAGCGACGACCCCGCCATCATCGGCGGACTTCTAAGGCTGCTCGATGAGATCATCGCGCGGCTGGATATCCCGACCCAGGGCTGCGTGCTGACCCATGTGACGACCACGCTGAAGCTGATCGGCGAGGGGCTTCCGGTCGATCTGGTATTCCAGTCGATCGCGGGCACGGAAGCCGCCAACCGCAGCTTTGGCGTCGACCTTGCGCTGCTGCGCGAGGCGCATGATGCGGGCCGCTCCCTGTCGCGCGGTACCGTCGGCGACAACGTCATGTATTTCGAGACCGGGCAGGGCTCGGCGCTGTCGGCCAACGCCCATCACGGCGTCGACCAGCAGACGCTGGAAGCGCGCGCCTACGGCGTCGCCCGCGCCTTTTCCCCGCTGCTCGTCAACAGCGTGGTCGGTTTCATCGGCCCGGAATATCTTTATGACGGCAAGGAGATCATCCGTGCCGGGCTGGAAGACCATTTCTGCGGCAAGCTGCTCGGCCTGCCGCTCGGCGTCGACGTCTGCTACACCAACCATGCCGAGGCCGACCAGGACGACATGGACAATCTCCTGACCTTGCTGGCGGCGGCCGGCGTCACCTTCATCATGGGGGTGCCCGGCGCCGACGACGTCATGCTGAACTATCAGTCGACCTCGTTCCACGATGCGCTCTATGTCCGCGATCTCTTTGGCCTGCGGCGGGCGCCGGAGTTCGACAACTGGCTGGTGCATGCGGGCCTGGCCGATGCCAGCTTCCGCCTTGCCGGCCATGCGGGGCAGCTGCCCGATTTTGCGTCACGACTGATTGATCAAAACGCCTCTCAACTGCGAACCGGAGCAACCAATTCGGCGTCTTAAGCGTTAGCCGGGACTGCCACAATATTGAGGAATTTCTGGCTCAACGAACCGCCCTATGCTTAAATCTGATGCCCGACATATCTTTTGCCTGATTTGATGATCGCAGAGGAAATTTGATGAGAATTGAGGGCATCGAGACGTCGCGTCGCATTCTGTTGGTGTTTCCGCGCTACACCTCGTCCTTCGGCACGTGGGAATACGCCTATCCCCTGACCGACGGCATCAAGGCCTTCATGCCGCCGCAGGGCCTGCTGGTGATCGCCTCCTATCTGCCGGAGAGCTGGCAGGTCCGCTTCATCGACGAGAACCTGCGTCCCGCGACCGAAGAAGATTTCGAGTGGGCGGAGGCCGTGTTCGTCAGCGGCATGCACATCCAGCGCCAGCAGATGAACGACATCTGCCGGCGGGCGCATGCCTATGATCTTCCCGTCGCGATCGGCGGTCCTTCGGTGAGCGCCTGTCCGGACTACTATCCGTCCTTCGATTATCTGCATGTCGGCGAACTCGGCGACGCCACCGATCAACTGATCGCGCGGCTGGCGCAGGATACCTCACGTCCACCTGAGCAGGTCGTGCTCACGACCAAGGACCGCGTCGCCATGAGCGACTTCCCGCTGCCGGCCTACGAGCTGGCGGAGGTCAAGAAATATCTGCTCGCCAGCCTGCAATATTCCTCTGGCTGTCCCTATCAATGCGAGTTCTGCGACATTCCCGGACTCTATGGCCGCAACCCGCGGCTGAAGACGCCGCAGCAGATCATCGCCGAGCTCGACAAGATGCGCGAATGCGGCATCGCCGACACCGTCTATTTCGTCGACGACAATTTCATCGGCAACCGCAAGGCCGCGCTCGATCTGCTGCCGCATCTGATCGAATGGCAGAAGAAGCACGGCTATGTCACCAAGCTCGCCTGCGAGGCGACGCTCAACATCGCCAAGCGCCCCGAGATCCTGGAGAAGATGCGCGAGGCCGCCTTCGTCACCATCTTCTGCGGCATCGAGACGCCCGATCCCGAGGCGCTGAAGGCGATGCAGAAGGACCACAACATGATGGTCCCGATCCTGGAAGGTGTCAGGACCATCAACTCCTACGGCATGGAAGTGGTCTCCGGCATCATCCTGGGGCTCGATACCGACAAGCCCGGCACCGTCGATGCGCTGCTGAAGTTCATCGACGAATCCAGGATTCCGCTGCTCACCATCAATCTGCTGCAGGCGCTGCCGAAGACGCCGCTGTGGGACCGCCTGGCGCGCGAGGGGCGGCTGATCCACGACGATGCCCGCGATTCCAACGTCAAATTCCTGATGCCCTATGACGAGGTCGTCAGCTCCTGGAAGCGCTGCATGGAGATCGCCTACGAGCCGTCAAAGCTGATGGCGCGCTACCTGCATCAGTGCGAATACACCCACAAGAACCGGCTCAAGGTGCCGGTCTCGCCGGAGATGAAGAGCTGGAAGAACATCCGGCGCGGCCTGATCATGCTGCGCAACATCTTCTGGAAGGTCGGCATACTCGGCAACTACAGGCGCGTGTTCTGGAAATTCGCGCTGGGCCGGCTGTGGCAGGGTGATCTCGAGGGCCTGATCGGATCGGTCATGATCGGGCATCATCTGATCATGTTCGCGCGCGCGGCCTCCAGCGGCCGGCAGAACGCCTCGAACTACTCGCTCCGCTTGCGCGAAGCACAGGTCCCGGCCGAGTGATCATTTGAAGCCGCCGGCGCCGCCGCGATCGATCGGAGACCTCAGGGACCTCACTCCGGCGCGCGTCGGGCTCGGCCGCTCCGGCGTGAGCCTGCCGACCTCTGCCTTGCTCGATTTCACGCTGGATCATGCGCGCGCCCGCGACGCCGTGCATGCGGCGTTCGATGCCGCAGCGTTGGTCACAGGCATCAGTGAGCTCGGGCTGCGCGCGATCGAGGTCAAAAGCCGCGCGGGGGGCAGCCGCCGGCTTTATCTTGGCCGTCCCGATCTCGGGCGCAGGCTCGATGAAGCCTCCGCGCAACATCTCGTCGACCTCGGCGATAGCGCGCGCCGCCGCGTGGTGATTGTGATCGGCGACGGCCTGTCACCGACCGCGGTCCATGCGCATGCACTGGGACTCATGCGCCATCTGCTGTCGCAATTGTCCAGCGCACAGATCGAGATCGGTCCGATCGTTGTCGCCACGGGCGCGCGGGTCGCGCTCGGCGACGAGATCGGCGAGCTGTTGGGAGCGAGTCTGGTTGCGATGCTGATCGGCGAGCGCCCGGGCCTGTCCGCGCCCGACAGCCTCGGTGCCTATCTCACTTTTGCACCAAAACTCGGCCGCACCGACGCCGACCGCAATTGCGTCTCCAACATCCATCGCGCGGGGCTGGCTTACGCGGAAGCCGCGTTCAAGATTGTGTGGTTGATTGGGGAGGGAATTTCCCGGAAAGTCACGGGGGTTGCGCTGAAAGATGAAAGCGGCGACCGAACGCCGCAGCACATCGCCGATAAATCCTCGCCGGCGTGACAAATCGGCCACGCGCGCCCCCGAAAATGGCCCGAATACGCCGCAATTTCGAGCATGTCCGCGCGCTTGCGAGAGAAGGGGCTAACCTGCTAAACACGCCCCCGCGATTTTCCGTATGTTTTCAAGGGCTAGCGCTCAGTAGATCAACGGCCTTTGCAGGTCATCCGCGCGTCCCGAAACTTAAGCTATAAACCCCGAGCCGATGTGAGAACTGGACAGAGCATGCTCGAAAAAACTCGCGACAATGAAATCCATGTCGAGAAGGTCGAGGAGCCGCCTGCCAAGAGCATTGCCTTCGGAATCGAACGGCTCGGCCTGATCCCGATGAAGGCGCCGATCCTGTCCTGCATCGTTCTCGTGATCCTGATGATCGGCGCGGTGTTCGGCATCGATCGCATCAAGATCGACGACTCCTTGAGCGCGCTGTTCCGCTCCAACACCAAGGAATTTCACCAGTACGAAGAGGTGACGAAGAAATTCCCGGCCGAGGAGTTCGACGTCCTGGTCGTGGTCGAGGGCAGGACGCTGCTCAAGCGCGACAATCTGGAGAAGCTGCGCGACTTCGTCACCGATCTGCAGCTCGTCGAAGGCACACGCGGCCTGGTCTCGCTGTTCTCGGCGCGCCAGGCGCCGGCACCGGGCAAGCTGCCGGCCGCGCTGTTCCCGGCCGAGCTGCCCGAGGGGGCCGACTACGACAAGTTCATCGAGACGGTCAAATCCAACGAGATCATCCGCGGCAAGCTGTTGTCGGACGACGGCACGCTGGCGCTGGTCGTGCTTTCGCTCGAGCCGGAGGTGGTCGCCTCCAGCAAGCTCACCAAAACGGTCGCCGAAATCCGCAAGCTGATGAAGGACGATCTCGGCGACACCGGCCTGAACGTGCAGCTGTCCGGCGTGCCGGTGATGCAGCTCGAAATCCGCAACGCGGTCGAGCGCGACGGGTTGACCTACAACATCCTCGGCATTCTCGCCGGCTGCGTCATCGCCATCATCTTCTTCCGGAAGATCTCCTTCATGATCGCGGCGGCGTTCCCGCCGATGATCGCGATCATGCTGGCGCTCGGCGGGCTCGGTTGGGCCAATTTCAACCTCAACATGTTCCTGAACGTGATGACGCCGCTGATCATGGTGATCAGCTTCTCGGACTCGATGCAGCTCACCTTTGCCGCGCGCGACCGGCTGATTGCGGGCCAGGACAAGTTCACCGCATTCAAGAACGCGGTGCTGGTGGTGGGGCCGGCCTGCGTGCTGACCCACGGCACGGCCGGTATTTCCTTCATCGCGCTGCAATTCTCCAGCTCCGACCTGATCCGCAAATTCGGCGAGGCGGGGCTTGCCGCCACCATCATCGCACTCATCGCGGTGCTGTCGCTGGTGCCGGTGTTCGGCGTGCTGTTCGTGCGCAACGAGAAGGTCTTCGCGGTCAAGTTCCAGAGCGCGGATGCCGGCGTGCAGGCGCTGCGCAATTTCTGCTACTGGATCGCGGTGCGCATGGTGAGCCGTCCGGGCCTGTTCAGCCTGATCGCGCTGGTGTTCGTAGGCTCGCTCGGCGTCGTCTACGCCAACCTGCAGCCGCGCTATCGCCTCGCCGACCAGGTCCCTGACAAGCGGCAGGCGGTGGCCGCCAGCAACCGGCTGGATGCCAAGCTGACCGGCGCCAATCCGGTCAACGTGCTGATCCAGTTGCCCAAGGGTGAATCGCTCTATTCGCCGGAGACGCTGCAGACCATTGCGGACGTTCATTCCACCGTCGAAAAGGCTGCGGGCGTCGGCAACGTCTGGTCGCTGGAAACCTTGCGCCGCTGGCTCGCCGAGAAGGCGGGGAGCGACGACGTTGCGACGCTCAAGGAATATGTAAGCCTGATCCCCGAGCATCTGGTGCGGCGTTTCATCGACGCCCAGCAGGATGCGGTCGTGGTCGCAGGCCGTGTGCCGGACCTTGATTCCAGCCAGCTTCTGCCGGTTGTCGACAAGCTCGATCATGAACTCGATGCCATACGCGAGAAACATCCGGGCTACGAGATCGCCGTCACCGGTCTTGCCGCCATCGCCGCGCGCAACTCGGCCGGCATGATCGAGAAGCTCAACCGAGGCCTCACAGTCGAATTCGCGCTGGTCGCGATCTTCATCGGGCTCGCATTCCGCTCCTGGGTCGTGACGTTCGCGTGCATCTTGCCGGGCATCTTCCCGGTGGTGATGTCGGGAACGCTGCTCTATCTGCTGGGGGAGGGACTGCAGTTTGCCAGCGTGGTCGCACTCACGGTGTCATTTGGCTTGGGGCTCAGCGCCACCATCCACTTCCTCAACCGCCTCAGGCTGGAGAGCAAGCCAGGAGTCGGTTCCGATGTCGCGGTCGAACGCGCCACCGTGCTGGTCGGTCCTGCGCTGATCCTGACCACGCTGGTGCTGGCCTGCGGCCTCGTGGTGACCGTGTTCTCCGACCTGCCGTCGCTGCGGCTGTTCGGCTGGCTCAGCGCCTTCTCGATGGTGGCGGCACTGGTCGCCGACCTCTTTATCCTGCGCCCGACCGTGATGTGGCTGATCAATCTGTCCGAGCGCATCCGCGGCGGCCGCCGCGGCAACGCGCTGGGTTGAAGTTAAGCGTGACGAGACTGGGTTGGCTTCGTAGCCAGGGTGAGCGAAGCGATACCCGGGAAAGGAAACCCCGCACATTGCTGCGCTCATGCGGGCTACAACGATTGCCGCTCAAGCAAAAGCCCCGGTCCTGATCGTACGGGCTGGGCCCCTCACTATGGACTTGACTAATATACATAATTTTGTATATTCCATTTGATGGCGGACTTGAAGCCAATCGAATTCCGAGGCAGCGCACTCGAAGATTTGCGCGCATTTCCCCAGGCTGCGCGGCGTGTGGCGGGATTTCAACTCGATCAGGTACAGCGTGGGCGCGAGCCGGACGACTGGAAGCCCATGAACAGCGTTGGCCCTGGGGTGAGGGAAATCCGGATTAGCGACAGCGCGGGAGCATTCAGGGTGCTGTATGTGGCGAAATTCGAAGATGCCGTCCATGTGCCGCACTGTTTCCAGTAGAAGACGCAGAGAACCCGCAAGGCGGATATCGATCTGGCGGGCCAGCGTTACCGGGATCTGGTGAAGGAGCTAGGCCGATGAGCAAGAAGCGCTTCTCCAATGTATGGGATGCGATCGAAGATACGCCTGCACAGGCCGAGAACATGAAGCTGCGTTCGGCGTTGATGGTGGCGTTAAAGGATCATATTGCTCGTGCGGGGCTGAGCCAGTCAGAGGCAGCAAAGTTGCTCGGTGTGACGCAGCCACGTATCTCTGATCTCATGCGTGGCAAGATCGAGCTGTTCGGTATCGACACGTTGGTCAATATGGTCGCGGCTGCAGGGCTGCACGTCGAAATGCGCGTTTCAAGCGCCGCCTGATCGCGCTCAAGCAAAAGCCCCGGTCCTGGTCGCAGGGCCGGGGCTTTCGAATTTTCCGCCGATCGACGTAGGAAGGTTTAGCCCTTGACCATCGTGATGTTGACGCCGCGGATCTCGCCCTTCGAGGAGATCTGCACCGTCTGTTTGGTGCCGTTGGTGCGCAGCGTCAGGTTGGCGGCAAAGCCGTTGGCCTCGACGAACACCTCGATCTGGCCGCCGCCGGCGGTGCCCTGCAGATTGCCGAAGATGTTGCGGCTCTTTTCTGCCCAGTTGCCGGAGATGCGATCGCCGTTCGAGGTCACTTCGCTGGTCAGATCGAACTTGTAGCTGTCGCTCGCGCAGTCCAGCTTCTGCTTGAGACCCAAGCCGTTCGGATTGACCTTGTAGTCCGCCTTGCAGCGGATGTGCTCGGTCGATCCATCGGACAGCGCCACTGTGCCGGTACCCGACCATGCGCCATCGAAGCCCGCAAACGGGCCCGACGACTGGGCCTGACCAGCCGACACCGACAACAACAGTGCGGCGCCAACTCCGGCAGCCGTGATCGCCTGTCCAAAAAGACTGGAGCCAAACAGGTTCATATTGAGTTTTCCCATTCAAAATGACGTTCTTGGAGAAGATACGTCGCGCCGCATCGAAGGTTTAGTGTCGCCGTTCTCTGTTAGGTTCAAATGACAGGAATGTTCCGCCCGTCGGAACCGGCAAAACTCGCGCCATTCGGCCTGCGATTTCGCCGGGCAGATGGAAGGACTTGCTGTGCAGGCTTGCAACAGCTGATCGCAAAAATCAATTGTGGCAAATTCCGACCTAGTATCAAAAGCTTGTATGTGCCAATGAAAGCTTTCCTGGAGCGCCGATCCCGGTTGCTGCAGTCGTCGTAAATTTGGCCGCATTTGCCGGCGCTTGTGCAACGACGGCCGCTCGCGGTTTGCGGCTGCTCACCACTACAACACGCCCTCTCGGTGATGCCATTGGCGCGATCCGAGGTGGAGGACCCTGCTGTCAGAATTGAAGGAACACGATGCGTAAATCTCTCCTGGCTCTCACTCTGCTGTCGCTTACCGTTTCCACCGGAGCCTTCGCTCAACAGCAGCGCGGCGGCACGCCCGAAGAACAGAAAGCCTGCACGCGTGACGTGCAGCGTCACTGCCGTGCCGTGATCGATCAAGGCGACCTCGTCGTGTTGTCCTGCCTGCAGCAAAACCGCGCCAAGATCAGCCCAGCCTGTGACCAGGTGCTCAAGAGCCACGGCCAGTAATCGCGCGTCCTGCCGGGTCGCGAGAGGGTCAGATAGCATTGGTTTTGGCGGCGTATTCCCCTATATGGGACACGCCCAGAAACTCGTAAGTCCAGTTCCCGATGACCACTGCAGCCGAATTGCGATCCGGCAAAACGCACCGTGACGAGAACTTTCCGGTGGCGTCGTGGATCATCCATCCGCGCCACCGGGCGCTGATTCTTGCCTTCTACAATTTCGTCCGCACTGCCGACGACATCGCCGATCACGCGACGCTGCCGGCGGACGAGAAGCTGCGCTATCTCGACCTGTTCGAGGCCGAGCTGTTGGGCAAGGGCGACAGCCAGAAAGAGGCGGTCGCTCTTCGCCATGCACTCGCCGAGCGGGCGATGCCGCCGCGCCATGCGCAGGACGTGCTGATCGCGTTCCGGATGGACGTGAGCAAGCTGCGCTACGAGAACTGGGACGAGGTCATTCACTATTGCCGCTATTCGGCGATGCCGGTCGGCCGCTTCATGCTCGACGTCCATGGCGAGAGCACCTCGACCTGGACCGCTTCCGACGCGCTTTGCGCCGGCTTGCAGATCAACAATCACCTGCAGGACTGCGCCAAGGATTACAAGAATCTCAACCGCGTCTACCTGCCGCGCGATGCACTGGCCGCAAGCGGCGCCACCGTGGAGATGCTGGGGGAGCCGAAGTCGCCGCCCGCGCTGCTGCAATGTTTGCAGGCGCTTGCGGTGCGCACGGAAGCACTCCTCGGCGAAAGCAAACGCTTAAGCGCGGAAGTCAAGGATTTGCGCCTCGGGGTCGAAATCTCGGTGATCCAGGCTTTTGCCGACAAGATCGTGCGCATGCTGAAGGTGCGCGATCCCCTGAGCGAACGCGTGCACCTCTCGCCGATCGAATTGCTCGGCCAGAGCCTTGCCGGCGTTTCCGCCGAGATGATGCGCCGCGCGATGGGCCGGCATGGCGTCTCCAAGAAGGCGGCCGGCGCATGACCCTGGAAGCGACAGCCGATACCAGCTACGGCAGCACCGCGTCCGGCAGCTCGTTCTACGCGGCGATGCGCATCCTGCCGGCCGACCAGCGCGAGGCGATGTTCCAGATTTACAGCTTTTGCCGCAAGGTCGACGACATCGCCGATTCCGACGGGCCGCGGGGCGAGCGGCTGGCGGCGCTGCAAGCCTGGCGCGACGACATCGACGCGCTCTATCAGGGCAATCCGCCGCCGCGATTGCGCGACTACGTCGCCTCGGTGAAGAAATTCGACCTGCAGCGCGAGGATTTTCTCGCCATCATCGACGGCATGGAAATGGACGTACCGCAGGACATCCGCGCGCCCGATATGGCGACGCTGGATCTCTATTGCGATCGCGTCGCGAGCGCCGTCGGGCGGCTGTCGGTGAACGTGTTCGGAATGCCGCGTGAGGACGGTGTCCTGCTGGCGCATCATCTCGGCCGCGCGCTGCAACTGACCAATATCCTGCGCGACATCGACGAGGACGCTGCTCTCGGCCGGCTCTATCTGCCGCGCGAGGCCCTGTTCCACGCCGGCATCACCAGCAATGATCCGGTGAAAGTGGTCGCCGACCGCGCTCTCCCGCGCGTCTGCCAGCCGCTCGCCGAGCGGGCGAAGATGCATTTCGCCAAGGCCGACGAGGTGATGAAGCGCAACAGGCGCCGCGCAGTGCGCGCGCCGCGGATCATGGGCAAATATTATCATGCGATCCTGGAACTGTTGCTGGCCCGCGGATTTGCCGCCCCGCGTGCGCCGGTTCGCGTGAGCAAGATCACGAAGCTCGGTATCGTTCTCCGCTACGCTCTCATCTGATGCAAAAGACCGTTCATATCATTGGCGCGGGAATCTCGGGCCTTTCCGCCGCCGTGCGACTCGCGAATGCGGGCCACAACGTGCAGGTGCACGAGGCGACGCAACAGGCGGGCGGACGCTGCCGTTCCTATTTCGACGCGGCGACCAACCTCACCATCGACAACGGCAATCATCTGCTGCTGTCCGGCAACCATCATGCGCTCGCCTATGCGCGCTCGATCGGCACCGAGGCCGGGCTGGTCGGGCCCAAGCTCGCGCAGTTTGCATTTGTCGACATTTCGACCGGCCAGCGCTGGCTGCTCGATCTCGGCGACAGCAAGCTGCCGCTCTGGGTGCTCGACGACGACCGCCGCGTGCCCGACACTGGCGTGCTCGACTATCTCGCGCTGGCGCCGCTGGTTTGGGCTTCGACCCGCAAGAAGGTCGGCGACGCCATCCGCTGCGAGGGCACGCTGTACCAGCGGCTGGTGCAGCCTTTGCTGCTCGCGGCCCTCAACGTCGATCCGCCCGAGGGCTCGGCCGGACTCGCCGGCGCGATCGTGCGCGAGACGCTGCTGGCGGGCGGGCAGGCCTGCCGGCCGCTGATCGCCCGCGACGGCCTTTCCTCGGTCCTGGTCGAGCCCGCGATCAAGCTGTTGCAGGAGAAGGGCGCCGACGTTCGCATGAGCCATGAGCTGCGCGAGCTCGTGATGGCAGGAGAGCGGGTCACGGAGCTCAAATTCGGCGCTGACGACACCATCGCGATCGGGCCTGACGATGCCGTTGTCGTGGCCGTGCCGCCGCGCGCGGCGGCTTCACTGCTGCCCGCCGTAAAGGCGCCGACCAAATTCCGCGCCATCGTCAACGCGCATTTCCGCTTCGATCCGCCGGCGAATGCGCCGCCGATCCTCGGCGTGGTCGGCGGTCTCGTGGAATGGCTGTTCGCGTTCCCGCAACGGCTTTCCGTCACCATCAGCAACGGCGATCGCCTCGTCGACATGCCGCGCGAGGAGCTGGCGAACGCAATCTGGCAGGATGTCTGCAAGGCCGCGGGCGTCACCGGCGATCTGCCGCCCTGGCAGATCGTGCGCGAGCGCCGTGCCACATTTGAGGCAACGCCCGAGCAGAATGAGCTGCGGCCGGGTGCGGTGACTTCCTTCAAAAACCTGTTCCTGGCCGGCGACTGGACTGATACCGGGTTGCCGGCGACTATCGAGGGGTCGGTGCGGTCGGGCGACCGTGCCGCCGATCTGATCCTCGCCATGCGCTAGTGCAGGCGATCATCGTGAGGTCGAGTCCGATGCAGATGCATTCCGCCAATCAGGCCAACGAGATCGCGCGTGACGCGCTGGAGAAGAGCATCACCTCGGCGTCGGGCGCGTTGCGCGATCTCCAGCAAGGCGACGGGCACTGGGTATTCGAGCTCGAAGCCGATGACACCATCCCGGCTGAATATATCCTGCTGCGCCATCATCTCGGCGAGCCCGTCGACGCCGTGCTGGAAGGAAAGATCGCCAACTATATTTGCCGCAGGCAGGGCGCGCATGGCGGCTGGGCGCTGGTAGCCGACGGCGCCTTCGACATGAGCGCCAGCGTGAAAGCCTATTTCGCGCTCAAGATGATCGGCCATTCCACCGATAGCGCGCACATGGTGCGCGCGCGCGAGGCGATCCTGGCGCGGGGCGGGGCGATCCACAGCAATGTGTTCACGCGCTTCACGCTTGCGATGTACGGCGTCACGACCTGGCGCGCGGTGCCGCTCTTGCCCGTCGAGATCATGCTGCTGCCGATGTGGTCGCCGTTCCACATCAACAAGATCTCCTACTGGGCGCGCACCACCATCGTGCCGCTGATGGTGCTGGCCGCGCTGAAGCCGCGCGCGCGAAATGCGAAGGGCATCGGCATTGACGAATTGTTCCTGGAGAACCCGCGCGAAATCGGACCGAACGCCAAGGCGCCGCATCAGAGCTGGGGCTGGTTTTTGCTGTTCCGCGGGCTCGACAGCATCCTGCGCGTGATCGAGCCGCTGTTCCCCGGGAGCCTGCGCCAGCGCGCGATCGACGCCGCGCTCGCGTTCACCGAGGAGCGGCTCAACGGCGAAGACGGCATGGGCGCGATCTATCCGCCGATGGCCAACATCGTGATGATGTATGATGCGCTCGGCAAGGACGAGGATTTTCCGCCGCGCGCCGACACCCGTCGTGGGTTAGACAAGCTGCTCGTGATCGCAGACGAGGAGGCCTATTGCCAGCCTTGCGTCTCGCCGATCTGGGACACGACGCTGACTGCCCACGCGATGATGGAAGCGGGCGGCGAGGCGGCTGTCGCTTCGGCCAAACGCGGGCTGGACTGGCTGGTCCCGAAGCAGGTGCTCGACGTCAAGGGCGACTGGGCGGTGAAGCGGCCGAACACGCGGCCCGGCGGCTGGGCCTTCCAGTACAACAATGCGTATTATCCCGATCTCGACGACACCGCCGTGGTCGTGATGTCGATGGACCGCATGCAGCGCGCAACCGGCGGCCGCGAATATGATGCGGCGATCGCGCGCGGCCGCGAATGGATCGAGGGCATGCAGAGCGACGACGGCGGCTGGGCCGCCTTCGACGTCAACAATCTCGAATATTATCTCAACAACATCCCGTTCTCCGACCACGGCGCCTTGCTCGATCCGCCCACGGAAGACGTCACCGCGCGCTGCATCTCGATGCTGGCGCAGCTCGGCGAGACCAGGGACAATCCGCAGGTCGCGAGGGGCATCGAATATCTGCGCAAGACCCAGCATCCCGAAGGTTCCTGGTACGGCCGCTGGGGCATGAACTTCATCTACGGCACCTGGTCGGTGCTGTGCGCGCTCAACGCCGTGGGCGTCAGCCATCAGGACCCGATGATCCGCAAGGCGGTCGACTGGCTGGTGTCGGTCCAGAATCAGGACGGCGGCTGGGGCGAGGACGCCGTCAGCTATCGCCTTGATTATCGCGGATTGGAGCCCGCACCGACCACGGCCTCGCAAACGGCATGGGCTTTGCTTGGTCTGATGGCGGCGGGTGAGGTCGGAAATCCCGTAGTCGCCCGGGGTGTCGAGTACCTAATTGCAACACAGACCGAAAAAGGGCTGTGGGACGAGCAACGCTATACGGCAACGGGCTTTCCTCGGGTGTTTTACCTGCGCTACCATGGGTATTCGAAGTTCTTTCCGCTTTGGGCGCTGGCGCGGTATCGCAACTTGAAGAACACCAACAACAGGGTGGTAGGGGTCGGGATGTGAATTTGGGGGCGGCGGACTACTCGTCCGCGGGTTGGGTGGATCCGCGGCCGATTCTGATTGTTACCGGTCTGGTTCAGGAGGCCCGCATCGCGGCCGGGCCCGGAATGGCCGTCATCTGCTCGTCCAGCGATCCGCAGCAACTGCGCGCGCTGCTCACCGTCTTCGATCCCACGACCATCCGCGGCGTGATCTCCTTTGGGGTTGCCGGCGGCCTCGATCCGTCGCTGAAATCGGGCGACATCGTGGTGGCCACCGAGGTCATGGCCGGCGACACGCGCTGGCTCGCCGGACTTTCGCTCAATGAGCAGCAAATCGCCGGCATCGCGCTCGGCCGCCGCCGCGTCGTCAGGGGCGGGCTCGCGGGCGTGGAAGAGGTGGTGGTGGCGCAGTCCTGCAAGGCCGCGCTGCGCTCGGAAACAGGCGCTGCCGCCGTCGACATGGAAAGCCATATCGCCGCCGCCTATGCGGCAGAAAACGAGCTTCCCTTCGCCGCTTTGCGCGTCATCAGCGATCCAGCCAGCCGGACGCTGCCGGCGCTGGCGCGAAACGCGATCAAGCCGAATGGCGAAATCGACCTGCGCAAGATCCTGGGCGGGCTCGCGCGCAATCCGAAGTCGCTGCGCGCGCTGGTCTCGACCGGCCTCGACTTCAATCGCGCCCTGAAGAGTCTGCGCGGCTGCCGCGGCTTCCTGCTCGGCGGCGAGGCCCTCGTTCCCGCGGAAGCCTGACGCATTCGGCCCAAAAACAAAGCGGCCCGGTCGCATGACGACCGGGCCGCTTTCGTTTTCTGGATCGGTTGTTTAGGCGGCCGTTGAGGCGGCCTTCGGCTGCCCAGCCTTCTGCTGGGCGGCGAGTGCCTCCTCGCGGCGAATATCCGAGAGCTTCTTCTGCACCTGCTCGGAGAAAATATACTGCGCCGGACGCTGCTGGGTGAGATCGATCTCCGGCGCCATCGGACCCGTGGTCTTGACGCCGCGCAGCGCCACCCACATCGCCTTCAGCGGATTGTTCAGAGCCGCCGTTGCAGCCGTCGGCTCGTAGCCGCAATGGGCCATGCAGTCGGCGCACTTTTCATACTTGCCGGTGCCGTAGGAATCCCAATCGGTGGTCTCCATCAGCTCCTTGAAGGTTTTCGTGTAGCCTTCGCCCAGCAGGTAGCATGGCTTCTGCCAGCCGAAGATGTTGCGCGCCGGCATGCCCCACGGCGTGCAGTGATATTCCTGGTTGCCGGCGAGGAAGTCGAGGAACAGGCCGGAATGCATGAAATTCCACTTCTTGCCCTTGCCGAGCGCAAAGACATCGCGGAACAGCTTCTTGGTCTTCGTGCGGTTGAGGAAGTGATCCTGGTCGGGCGCGCGCTCATAGGCGTAGCCCGGTGACATCGACACGCCGACGCCGAGCTCGGTGGTGAAGTCGAGGAACTTTGCGATCTCTTCCGCCGGATGGCCGTCGAAGATCGTGGCATTGACGTTGACGGTGAAGCCGCGCGCCTTCGCCGCCTTGATCGCGGATACGGCGCGGTCGAACACGCCCTTCTGCGACACCGCCTTGTCGTGGTGATCCTTCAACCCGTCGAGATGCACCGAGAAGAACAGATAGGGCGAGGGCTCGAACAGATCGAGCTTCTTCTCGAGCAGCAGCGCGTTGGTGCAGAGCGAGACGAACTTCTTGCGCGCGACCAGCCCGCGCACGATCTCGCCGATCTCCTTGTGGATCAGCGGCTCGCCGCCGGGGATCGCCACCATCGGCGCGCCGCATTCGTCGGCGGCGTCCCAGCACTCCTGCGCCGTCATGCGGCGATTGAGAATCGCGTCGGGATAGTCGATCTTGCCGCAGCCGACGCAGGCGAGATTGCAGCGGAACAGAGGCTCCAGCATCAGCACCAGCGGATACCGTTTGCGGCCGAGCAGCTTCTGCTGGATCAGATAGCCGCCGATACGCAGTTCCTTGAAGAAGGGTATAGCCATCACGAACTTTCTTTTTGGTCCCCGAAACTCAATACAGCTCAGCCTGCCGCGAGCGCTGCGGGCAGCCTGAATTCGATATTTTCTTCGCGCCCTGGCAGCACCGAAACCGAAACCGGTCCGATCCGGCGCAATGCCTCGATGACGTCATCCACCAGAACCTCGGGCGCGGACGCGCCGGCAGTGATGCCGACCGTTTTGGCATCCTTCAGCCAATCCGGGTTCAGCTCCCTGCCGTCAGCGACGAGATAGCTCGCGACGCCGGCCTCGGTACCGATTTCGCGCAGCCGGTTGGAATTGGAGCTATTGGCGGCGCCCACCACCAGGATAACGTCCACGAGCTTGCTAAGGTCCCTTACCGCGGATTGGCGGTTCTGTGTCGCATAGCAGATATCCCGGATGTCGGGGCCTTGAATATCTGTAAAACGCGCGTGAAGAGCCGCGATAATGTCCTTGGTGTCGTCAACACTGAGTGTTGTTTGTGTGATGTAGGCAACCGGGGTGTCGGCCGGCAAGGTCAAGTCCGCGACCTCATCGACGTCCTGTACCAGCAGCACCGGGCCTGGAACCTGGCCCATGGTGCCCTCGACCTCGGGGTGGCCGGCATGGCCGATCAGGATCAGCGCGCGGCCCTTGGACATGTAGCGCTTGCCCTGATTGTGCACTTTGGTGACCAGCGGGCAGGTGGCATTGAGCACCGAAAGGCCGCGATCGGCCGCTTCCTCCTCCACCGTGCGCGCCACGCCATGGGCGGAGAATACGGTGACGGATTGCGGCGGAACCTCGGAAAGGTCCTCGACAAAGATTGCGCCCTTGTTCTTCAGGCTTTCGACCACGTATTTGTTGTGCACGATCTCGTGTCGCACATACACCGGGGGGCCGTATTTCTCGAGCGCGCGCTCGACGATCTCGATCGCGCGCACCACGCCGGCGCAGAAGCCGCGCGGCTGGGCCAAAAACACTTCCATGGGACGTCCGTTACTCAATTTGCCTCGCTTTCAATCCCCGACATCGCCCGGTATCAGGATATCTGCAATATCCGCACCAGCATTGTGACCTCCAGCACGGAAGTGCATGGAAGCACAGGGCTTTGTGTCAAAAATCCACCGGCTAGGAAAGCGGGCCGCGCCTAGAGCCCCCTTTGGGCCCGCTGTTGGACGTGTTGATGGTATCTAGGTACTCGGATGCAAGTCCAGAAAAGATGAAGCCTTTTCCCCTCACTCGTTCGTCACTTTACCGCCCGACAATCCCGGTTATATCAGCCACGCAACCGGAACCGACCCATTTTGGGCTATGTGCCTGTGTCCCCATAGAAAAACTCTTCGGAAACAAGGTTAGCCCCGTGCATGGAACTCGCTAGACAGCGGGCGTTGCCGGCAGGCTGTTAACATTAGAAAGAAAAGATGTGCTGACAAGTATTGTCGTCTCGATCGTCAGGACCTGTACCCGTTTTGCAACGGTGACACTGCTCGTCGGGCTCATCCTCGCGGTCGCGGCCGGCTATTACACCTCGCGGCATTTCATCATCAACACCGACATCAACACCCTGATCTCGGACAAGATGGATTGGCGCCAGCGTGACGTTCAGTTCGACAAGGCGTTCGATCGCGACGCCACCATCCTGGCCGTGGTGGAGGCGCCGACCCCGGAACTGACGGGGGCCGCGGCCGCCGCGCTGGAAGCGAAGCTGAAGGACGACAAGAAGAACTTCGTCTCCATGCAGCCGCTTGGCTCCGGCGAGTTCTTTGAGAAGAACGGCCTGCTGTTCCTGCCGACCGAGGAGGTCGGCAAGATCACCGGGCAGTTCGAGAGCGCAGCCCCCCTGATCGAGATCATGGCGGGCGATCCCTCGATCCGCGGCCTGACCGGGGCGCTCGAGACCGGACTTGCCGGCGTCAAGCGCGGCGAGGTCAAGCTCGACAATACCGCGCGGCCCTTCAACCTGATCGCGCAGACGGTCGAGGACGTCCTCAACAAGGGCAACGCCAATTTCTCCTGGCATGAGCTCGTCAGCGACAAGCCGTTGTCCGATTCCGACAAGCGCGCCTTCATCGAATTCAAGCCCGTGATCGACTACAGCGCGCTGGAGCCCGGCAAGGACGCCACCGATGCGATCCGCAAGGCAGCCGTCGACCTCGACTTCGCCGGCAAGTATCAGGCGCGGGTGCGGCTGACCGGACCGGTCCCGATCGCGAACGAGGAATATGCCACCGTCCAGGAGGGCGCGATATTCAACGGCATCGGCACCGTGATCGTGGTGCTGATCATCCTCTGGCTCGCGCTGCATTCGGCAAAAATCATCTTTGCCGTGTTCGTCAATCTGTTCGTTGGCCTGTCGATCACGACCGCGGTGGGCTTGCTGCTGGTGGGTTCGCTGAACCTGCTGTCGGTCGCCTTCGCGGTGCTGTTCATCGGCCTCGGCGTCGACTTCGGCATCCAGTTCAGCGTCCGCTACCGCTCCGAGCGCTTCAAGAACGACAATCTGGTCGAAGCGCTGGGGGAGGCCGCGCGGCGCGTCGCCGTGCCGCTCTCGCTCGCGGCGATGGCCACCGCGGCCGGCTTCCTGTGCTTCCTGCCGACCGACTACAAGGGCATCTCCGAGCTCGGCGAGATTGCCGGCGCCGGTATGCTGATCGCGTTCTTCTCCTCGATCACGGTGCTGCCCGCGATCCTGAAGCTGATCAATCCACCCGGCGAGTCGGAGCCGGTCGGTTACGCTTTCCTGGCGCCGGTCGACCGCTTTCTCGAAAATCACCGCATCGCGATCGTCGCTTGCACGCTGGCCCTTGTGGTGGCCGGCCTGCCGTTGCTCTATTTCATGAAGTTCGACTTCAATCCGATGAACCTGCGCAATCCCAGGGCGGAGTCGATCGCGACCTTCCTCGACCTGCGCAAGGATCCCAACACCGGCGCCAACGCCATCAACGTGCTGACCCATTCGGAGGCCGACGCCAGGAAGATCGAGGCCAGGCTCGAGAAGCTGCCGGAGGTGCTGGAGGTGCGCTCGCTCGACAGCTTCGTGCCGCAGGATCAGCCCGCCAAATTGAAGCTGATCGCGCAGGGCGCGAAAGTGCTCAATCCCGCGCTCAATCCGGATTCGATCGACGCGCCGCCGACCGACCAGGAGAATGTGGAGGCGTTGAAGAGTTCGGTCGACAATCTGCGCAGGACCGCCGGCGACGGCAAGGGGTCGGGCGCGATCGCCTCGAAGCGGCTCGCGGATGCGCTGGATAAGCTCGCCAATTCCAGTGAAGCCACCCGCAACAAGGCGCAGGCGGTGTTCGTTGATCCCCTCAGAATCGTGCTGGATCAGCTCAGGAATGCGATGCAGGCCCAGCCCATCACGCTGCAGAACCTGCCGCCCGAGATCGTCAACGGCTGGAAGGCCAAGGACGGCTTGATGCGGGTCGAGGCGCTGCCCAAGGGCGATCCCAACGACAACGACAACTTACGCAAATTTGCCAGCGCCGTTCTGGCGGCCGAGCCGACCGCGATCGGCGGGCCGGTGTCGATCCTCAAATCCGGCGATACCGTGGTGCAAGCCTTTATCCACGCCGGCATCTATTCGCTGCTCGTGATCGGCATCCTGCTCTGGATTACGCTGAAGCGGTTCACCGACGTGCTGATGACGCTGGTGCCGCTGCTGGTCGCCGGCGCGGTGACGATGGAAATCTGCGTGCTGATCGGCCTGCCGCTCAACTTCGCCAACATCGTGGCCCTGCCGCTCTTGCTCGGCATCGGCGTCGCCTTCAAGATCTATTACATCGTGGCGTGGCGTTCGGGCCGCACCAACCTGCTGCAGTCGTCACTCACGCGCGCGATCTTCTTCAGTGCGCTGACCACGGCAACCGCGTTCGGCAGCCTGTGGCTATCGTCGCATCCCGGCACGTCGAGCATGGGCAAGCTGCTTGCGCTCTCGCTTGTCACCACGCTCGCCGCCGTGCTGCTGTTCCAGCCCGCGCTAATGGGCAAACCGCGCGATGTCGGGGAGTAGGCAGATATCGCCGACCGTGTCGGCGGACTGAGCCGATGCGGTCTTCTTTCCGGCCGGCTTGGCCGAGGGCGTGTTCGTGGGCGTGGTCGCCGCGCCTGTTGTCGCATTGGCCGGAGCCGTTGCAGGATTCGTTGTAGGAGTCTTGGGCGCGCTGGCCGATTTTGCCGGGCCCTTGGCCATGCTGTTGACGGGGCTGGAGGGAATCGGCGGGGCAGCGCGCGTCCACGTTTCGCCGCCGCAGAGGAAACCGAGCACGCAACCCTTGATCTCGAGATGATCAGCATCGGTCGGCGTGATCGAGGAAGAGTAGGTCTGGCCGTCCTTGGCGTTGTAAACTTGGCCTTCCCAGGAATCGGCGCCGGGCTTCTTCTTCATGTCGAGCAGGATCGGCATGCCGAGCGTCGGCCTGTTCTTTCTTGACACATCGGGATTGTTGGTGTCGTGGCCGCCGGGCTGCTTCTCCCAGGCCACCACGCCCCACATGCTGCCGTTGCATTGTGCGACGCGGATGTTGGCGACGCCGTCGGCGACCAGCCAATCGCCCGTGGGGTCGGCGGCCAGCGCGGAGGTCATGTCAGCTCCCAGTAAGAATACGGACAGAAAGAGCGCTGATTTCAAGATGTTTCGTGGGCAGTGCAACATGGTTCAAACCTGTGCTTGCTTTGCTGGTACGAATAAGGGCAAAACGCCGCATTGGGCGTTTTCAGTTGACGAAATGGCCATCAACCGAAGTATGTAGCCGATGCTAAGTTCCAATCTAGACGCTTCCGAGCTGTTTGCGCAACGCCAGACGCAGCGCAGTTCCATGCATGCCCGCCACTTGAACGAGCAACTGGTGCGCGTGCTGAAGACCATCGGGTATGATGTCGGTTTCAAGAAGGGGCAAGGCCAATATCTCTTCGATCGCGATGACGTTCGCTACCTCGATCTACTGAGCGGATTTGGCGTTTTTGCGATTGGCCGGAACCACCCCGCGCTGCGCGCGGCGCTGAAAAGCGTGCTTGATGCGGATTTGCCCAATCTCGTGCAACTCGACGTCTCGACACTCGCGGGCGTGTTCGCGGAACGACTTTTGAAACATGTGCCGTATCTGGACAAGGTGTTCTTTGCCAATTCCGGCGCCGAGACTGTCGAGGCCGCGATAAAATTCGCGCGCGGCGCGACGGGCCGGCCCGGCATCGTGCATTGCGCACATTCCTTCCATGGCCTGTCCTACGGCGCATTGTCGCTCACGGATGACGCGAATTTCCGCTCCGGCTTCGAGCCGCTCCTGCCGGGATGCACGGCGATTGCCTTCAACGATCTCGCCGCGCTGGAGAAGGCGCTCTCGTCGCGCGAAGTGGCCGCGTTCATCGTCGAGCCGATCCAGGGCAAGGGCGTCAACATGCCGACCGAGGAGTTCCTGCCGGGCGCGGCTGCGCTGTGCAGGAAGTACGGTACGCTGTTCATCGCCGATGAAATCCAGACCGGCGTGGGGCGCACCGGACGTTTCCTTGCGGTCGAACATTGGAATGTCGAGCCCGACATGGTGCTGCTGGCGAAGGCGTTGTCCGGCGGCCATGTGCCGGTCGGCGCGCTGCTCACGCGCAAGAGCATCTTCGACAAGATCTTCAATCAGATGGACCGCGCGGTCGTGCACGGCTCGACCTTCGCGAAGAACGATCTGGCGATGGCGGCCGGCATCGCGACGCTCGAAGTGATCGAAGACGAGAAGCTGGTCGAGCAGGCCGCCAAGCGTGGCGCGGAGCTGCGGCTTGCGCTGACGCGCATGGTGCCGGGCTACGAGCTTATGAAGGAAGTGCGCGGCAAGGGGCTGATGATCGGCGTCGAATTCGGTCCCCCGAAATCGCTGCGGCTGAAGGCGTCCTGGAATGTGCTGGAGACCGCCAACAAGGGCCTGTTCTGCCAGCTCATCACCGTGCCGCTGTTCAAGGATCACAAGATCCTGACCCAGGTCGCCGGTCACGGCAGCCACACCATCAAGCTGCTGCCGTCGCTGACCATCAATGACGAAGACTGCAAGTGGATCGAGACCGCGTTCGACACCGTCATCGCCGGCAGCCACAAGGTCCCCGGCGCGATCTGGTCGCTCGGCAAGACGCTGGTCGACAATGCGGTGCGGAAGTCGGCGTAAAGGGCGACGTCAGGCTGCCTTCGGCTTGTTCACGGTCTCGATGCGGTCGAGAACCTTGCCAAGGTCGCGCTTGGCGATTTGAATATCGTAGTCATTCCGGCTCATTGACGCGGGGTAACACATATGTTACTCATCGCCGATGCCTGAAATCCGCTATTACGTGGCCGGGAGCGGCGAGGAGCCGTTCGCCGAGTGGTTTGCGGAGCTGGACGGAGCCGCAGCTGCCAAGATCGCTCGCGCGCTGGTTCGGATGGAGCAGGGCAATCTCTCCTACATCAAAAGCGTCGGAGAAGGCGTTCTGGAATACCGGGTCGATTTCGGTCCCGGGTATCGGATTTATTTCGGCCGGGACGGCGACACCATTGTCGTCCTGTTGACGGGTGGCACGAAGAAGCGGCAGCAGCGCGATATCGACATGGCCCATGCCAACTGGCGGGACTACAAGCGCAGCAAACGTGGGCGGGCTCGGACGGACGGAGACTAGCGGTGGCAAAAACAAAGAGCTTCAGGGACCTGGTGCAGGGCCGGGTCAAGACCGACAAGAAATTCGCCGAAGCCCTGCTTCGCGAGGGTATCGACGCGCTGCTCAGCGGCGATGTCGACACCGGCAAGACGATCCTGCGCGATTACATCAAAGCGACGGTCGGCTTCGAGGCGCTCGGCGAAGCGACGGGCGCGCCGGCCAAGAGTCTGATCCGCATGTTCGGACCACGCGGCAATCCGCAGGCAAAGAACCTCTTCAGTGTCATCGGCTATTTGCAAAAACGCGCAGGCCTGAGCCTGCACGTCGTGAATTGATCCGCGGCAGCTGTTTAGCCCGCATGAGCGCAGCGATATGCTGGGCAGTATATCGAATCTGAACCTGGATGTCGCTTCGCTCATCCGGGCTAAAAATCTCACAGCCGTCATTGCGAGCGCAGCGAAGCAATCCACGTCACCGCGCACCTTGCGATGCATTGCTTCGTCGCTGACGCTCCTCGCAATGACGGCGTGTGTTAACCTTCCTTGTTCACCTGCGCGGCTGCCTCGAACTTGTCGCCGAACTCGGCGAGTTCGTCGGCGCCGATGTCGCTGACGGCCCAGTAGTTCAGGCCGCGGTCGCTCCAGCGGCGGATGTTGAAGCCCTGCACGGTTTCGATCTTCGCCGGCTTCCGCGCGGTGCGCGAGGTCTGCGCCACGAATAAATTGATGACATGGGCGCGGCGCTTGTAGACGACGGCGCCGATGGCCCGCGCGTCGACATAGTCGAGCCGGCCGCCGATCAGGGTAAAGCCTTGTGCGGTGAGGTCGATCACCGGCGGTGACACGTCGAGCTTGCCGTTGAACCAGGGCTTGACCGTGTGCTGGTCGGTGGAGACAACGTCGATCAGGTGGCCGGGCTGCAGCGAGCGCAAATGCGCCGAGACGATCTCGGATTCGATCAGCTGCTGGTCGTCATTGCGCAGCACGATCGCAACCAGGCCGGTGGCGGCCAGCGCCGACACCGCCGAGCCCATCGCAAAGCCGCGCAACAGCGAACGCCGGCTCGGCAGCGGCTGCACATTCGAGACGGGCGCGGGCGCAGCCTTCGGCAGCGCGGCGTCGATGCGCTGGCGCAGGCTCGCCGGCGCGGTGTAGCGCAGATCCGCTTTCGCGATCGCCTCGCGCATCTTCCGATAGTCGGCCGCCTCCGCGGCGCAGGAGGCGCAGCCCGCGATATGGGCTTCGACCTCGCGTGCGTGGCCGGCATCGAGCTCGCCGTCGATCAGCGCATGAAGAAGGATCTTTGCCTCGTCGCAGGTCATTTCGGTTGCTCCTGTTCCGCGAGCCATGCCGAACGCAGCATGGCGCGGGCGCGCGCGAGACGGGACATCACGGTGCCAACGGGCGCCCCGACCGCATCGGCGATCTCGCGGTACGAAAGATTATTGATTTCGCGCAATACGAACGTCTCCTTGAATGGTTCGGCGAGCGTGTCGATGATCCGCCGGATCGCGGAGGCGTCGCGCTCGCGGATCATCTCGGCTTCCGGCGTCTGCTGCTCCTCGTGCCAGAGCGGCGTCTGCTCGGCCGCCTCCGGCGTGTCGTCGAGCACGGGGCTCGGCGCGCTGGCGCGGCGGGCATATTCCGCGCGGCAGACATTGCGCAGGATGGCAAACAGCCACGGCTTCATCGCCGGCCCGCGATAGCTGTCGAAATGTTTCAGCGCGCGCAGGTAACAATCCTGCACCGCGTCTTCGGCATCCGAGGCGTCGCGCAGCAGGTAGCGCGCAAGCGTGTAGACGTCGTCCAGGTGCGGCAGCGCCGCCTCGCGAAAGCGCCGCGCCCGTTCCGGGTCGTCCTGACTCGTGCCTTGGCTCGTGTCCTGGCTGATATTGACCGGCATCGCTGCTTGCCCGACCTTTGCTTGTCCGACCTGCGCAGAAGGTGCATGCGCCCGGCCGGCGGGAAACCACTGGCCGGGCGCTATGGTGATGCCTTGGATTTGGCCGTTACTCAACCTTGATCATCCCGGTCATGTGCGGGTGCAGCGAGCAAAAATACTTGTAGTCTCCCGCGGAGGTGAAGGTGAACGAGAAGGCGTTGTCCGTATCCATGGTTTTCGAGCGGAATTTGCCCGCCGAGACCACGGTGTGCGGAATGTGGTCGTGATTGGTCCAGGTGACGGTATCGCCGACCTTCACCTTCATCTCGGCCGGAGAGAAAGTGAAGTTGTCGATGGTCACCTTGAGCTCCTCGGCCTGTGCGCTGACGCCAAGGGGTGCGAGGAGCGGCAGGAGGAGAGCCGCGGCCGATATGAGGCCGCGGAGAGCAGTTTTGGTCATTTGCGGGATTCCCTTAGCCTGCCAGCGGCGAGTCGATGATCGCGAGCTTTTCCTGGCCCTGCTTGAAGTCGATGCTGGCGATGCCGAGCACGCTGCGGAGCTTGGCGTCCTCGACCTTCATCGGGCCGGGCGAGGGAGCCGTGCCCGGCGCGGGCTGCGGGAACGCGGTCGAGCGGGCGGTGTGGAAGGTGACGTTGCCCTCGACCTTCTGCATGACCTGGTGGATGTGGCCGTTGAGCACGGTCACCGAGCCAAAGCCCTTGACGAGTTCCAGCGCACGCGCGCCGTCCTCGGTGCCCCAGCCCCATTCCGGATATACGGTCCAGAGCGGAATGTGCGCGAAGAGAACAACGGGCGTCGACTTCGACTTTCCCTTCAGATCGTCGGCGAGCCAGGCGAGCTGCTCGGAGCCGAGATTGCCGAGGCCGCCGGCCTTGAGGTCGACGACGTTGACGAGGCCGATGAAGTGCACGCCGTTGGCATCGAAGGAGAAGTAGCCGGCGCCCTTGGTGCCTTTGCCATAGCGCTCCTTGTAGAACTTGATCTCCTCGTCGAGGAAGTCGTGCTCGCCGGGTACGTAGTGCACGTCAAGCTTGGCCTGCGAGATGATGCGGTCGGCATCGTCGAATTCGGCGGCTTTCGACAGATGCGAGATGTCGCCGGTGTGGATCATGAAGGACGGCTTTTTCGGCATCGCCTTCACCTTGTTGATTGCCTCTTCGAGCGTGCCGAGCGCGTTCGGATTGGCCGGCTTGTCGAAGCCGACATGGCTGTCGGAGATCTGCATGAAGGTCATGCCGGTGGTTTCGGCGGCGTTCGCTGCGTCGACAAGGCCGAGCGAGGTGGGCACGCCGCCCGTGACTGTCCAGAGGACGCCGGTGCCGGCCCAGGTCATGCATTCCAGCACCTTGCGGCGGCTAAGGCCGCGTTCTTCATCATTGTGGTTGTGATCGTGGTCGCTCATCGCGCGCTCTCCATGGACCCATGATTGGGTACCGACGACGTGATCAGGAGGAGGCGGGGTTTATTCCCGGGCATGTCGGGCTAACCGCCCCGCAGCACTGGGGCAGGGTTAATGACGATTGCGTGAGCGGGCGGCGGGGCGGCCGGATTACGTCGTTCCCGCGTGATCCGCGGCGATTTCTCGCAATCAGGGCCGGAACGCGACGGACCCCGCGCGCATTTTAATTCAAGTGTCTCGTTGCGGAGTTTGGTGATGTCGTTGCATCTGCGCCGCGCAGCGATGGCTGCGGTTTCCGTGCTTTCCCTCTCTACCACCGCTGCGTTGGCTGATCCGCCCCACGGCGGCGGCGGGCGAGGCGGCCTACCCGCTGCTGTGGCGCGGCCGGCTCCGGCGATGCCACATGCCGCACCGGCCATGCCCCATATATCCGCTCCGCCCCGGATGGCCGCGCCGGCGCCGCACATGGCAGCTCCACGCATGGCCGCGCCGCCGCCACACGTGGCCGCACCGCGCATGGCCACGCCCCATATCGCAGCACCGTCGCGGAACATGGCTGTCCCGCATGGCGGTGGGCCGCGGTTCTCCGCCGGCCAGGCCGCACCTCATCGCGCCATGCCGGATATTGCTCGCGAACGGGGCAGGCCGGAGCGCGGACGATTTGCATCTGGTGGTCCGCGTCATGGCGGCGACGTAAATGCCAGCGCGCGCGACCTCAATCGGCGCGCTGCGGGATCGCCCAATGCACCTGAAACCCGTCAACATGCGTTGGAGGGTTCGAAACCGGTTCCCGGTGGCAACACCGCCGAGCGGCAAGGGCCCGCATCCGCCGGCCACGAGACGGTTGGCAGGGTTGGTCCGCGCGCCAATGAGGGCCGTTCCGAGCAAAGCCGTCTCGAGCAACGCCGCGCGCCGATCATCCGAAATCCGGTATTTGCCGATCAACGAATGGCGAGGAGGGGCGGGGGAGAAGTGCCTCCGCAATGGACGTTCCGCGGCCGCTACATGCAATCGGGGCTGCACGATCGTTTCCATCACCGCCATGCCGGCATCGTGCTGGGTTTCGTCGGTCCGCTGTTCTGGCCCTATGCCTACAGCGACTTCGTCGATTACACCTTCTCGCCCTATGCCTATGACACCTTCTGGCCCTATGCCTATGACGATGTCTTCGCCGGCATCTATGGCGGTTACGCGCCGGAATATTATGCGGCCGAAGATGCCTACGCCTATGCCGGCTCTCCGGCTTCGCAGCGCGCCTATGACCGCGCCACGAATGCAGGCGGCAATGCCTCGCAGTCTGCGAGCGCCGAGCGCATTTGTTCGGGCGAGGCCAAGGGCGTGACGGATTTCGCGATCCAGAAGATCGCGCAGCAGGTAGGGCCGGACCAGAAGCAGCGGGATCTGCTCGATGCGCTGAAAGCGGCGTCGGTGAAGGCCGTCGACATCATGCAGAAGGCGTGTCCGACCGAATTGCCGAGCACGCCGACGGGCCGGCTTGCCGCCATGCGCACGCGCGTGGATGCGATGCTGAAGGCCGTGGAGGTCGTGCGTCCTGCGCTCGACAAATTCTATCAATCCCTGAGCGACGAGCAACGCGAACGCTTCATCGCGGTCGATCAGGGCGAGCAGGCGACGCGTCCGCAACGCGGCGCCGATCTCACGCATCTCTGCAAGGGTCAGGAAAACACCAAAAGCAGCCTGCCGATCGACAGGATCCAGCGCACGCTGCATCTGAGCCGCGACCAGGAGGCAGGGCTGAAGGCGCTGGATGAGGCGACCGCGGAGTCTGCCAAAATCCTGCAAGCGAAATGTCAGCCCGACGAGAGCCTGACGCCGACCGGCCGCCTGGCGGCCATGGAAGATCGCCTTCAGGCGATGCTGAAAGCGCTGGACACGACGCAGACCGCGCTTTCGAAATTCTACGGCTCGCTGAGCGATGAGCAGAAGGCCCAGTTCGACCGCATCAGCGTTCGCGCATCTTAAACGTCGCGGCGGTGCGGGCCGGCCTCGCACCGTCGAACACCTGATGACAAGCGCACGAGCCGGGTGACATCGGAAGAGACGCCCGATCCGGACGCCAGGGTGCGCGCCGAGATCGTTATGCACAGGCTGCGCGCGGGCTCCTCCCTCAAATTAATCGATCGTTAACCAAAGTTAACCGAATCTGCATTCGGGCACTGGGGGCGTGTGTTGGCTGGCTTTTTGCCGGCTCAAGGCGAGGTGTTCATGATGTCGTTAGACCCCGAAGAATTGGTTATCCTGGCGGATCACGGTCCGATGAAGCTGCAGTCGGCCGTGGCGAGGGCAATGGTTTTGCCGCCTGAGGAGCGCAATCACGCTTCGATCCTCCGGAAAGGAGAGCCCTGGATGCTGAATTTCGCCGTGATCAAGCATCTTGCGGCGCGTTGGGAGCCGAGCCCATACCGTCTCAATGATTCGGAATTGGGCGCAGGGGCGTTTTCGCTGGGGCCGCCGGGCTGGTAGCGGCTTACACCACCACGGCGGTGCGAACGCGCCCCGCATCGCCGAACACGCGCAGATAGCGCTCGATCTCGGCTGGATTGCCGGTCGCCTTTTCCGGATTGTCCGAGAGTTTTACGGCCGGATGGCCATCGACCGACGTCACCTTGCAGACGATCGAAATCGGATCGAGATCGAGCGACCCGTCCGGCGTGCAGCCGACGAAATCATTGGTGAGGTTGGTGCCCCAGCCGAAGGAGAGTCGCACGCGGCCGGAGAAGCGGTGATAGGTCTCCTCGATCGAGCCGACATCCATGGCGTCGGAAAACACGAGCAGCTTCTCCTTGGGATTGCGGCCCTTCTGCTTCCACCAGCGGATGATCTCCTCGCCGGCCTCGATCGGCGGCGCGCTGTCGGGACGGAAGCCGGTCCAGTCCGCGACCCAATCCGGCGCGTCGCGCAGGAAGGCCTTGGTGCCGAAGGCATCAGGCAGGGCGATCAGGAGATTGCCGCCATAGGTGTGGCGCCACTGATCGAGGATGCGATAGGGCGCCCAGCGCAATTCCTCGTCGTCCTTCGCAAGGGCCGCGGCGACCATCGGCAATTCATGGGCGTTGGTGCCGATGGCTTCGAGATCATTGTCCATCGCCAGCAGCACGTTCGACGTACCGGTGAAGGACGGCCCCAGGCCTTCCTTCACCGCCTCGACGCACCAGCGTTGCCAGAGGAAGCCGTGGCGCCGCCGCGTGCCGAAATCCGAGAGCCGCAGGCCCGGCAGCTTGCGCAGCCGCTCAACCTTGGCCCACAGCTTGGCCTTGGCACGGGCATAGAGCACGTCGAGCGCGAAGCGTCCCTGGCCCTTCATCACCGCGCGCGAGCGCAGCTCGTTCAGGATCGCGAGCGCCGGAATTTCCCACATCGTGGTGTGCGTCCACGGCCCGTGGAAATGCAGCTCGTACTGCCCGTCGACCTTGCGCAGCTCGTATTCGGGGAGCTGGAACGTGGCGAGCCAGTTGATGAAGTCCGGCGAAAACATGTGGGTCTTGCCGTAGAAGGTGTTGCCGGCGAGCCAGATCACTTCCTTCTTGGCGAAGCGGATGGTGCGGGCGTGGTCGAGTTGGGCGCGCAGTTCGCCCTCGTCGATGATCTCGGCGAGGCGGACATGGCGGCTCCGGTTGATGACCGAAAAGGTGACATGCTGGTCCGGGTAGGATTCCCGGATCATCTGCACCATCAACAGCTTGTAGAAATCGGTATCGAGCAGGCTGCGCACGATCGGGTCGAGCCGCCAGCTGTGGTTGTAGGTTCTGCTCGCAATATCGGTAATGGTCATGGACCAATCCTAGCCTGCCGGAGGCCGGTCAACCAGCCGGTTTCGGATGCCTGCGGCGGACTTGCATGGGGCAATGCGTTTTTCAACCATGCCCCGCGGGCAGCCTCCAGCCCGGCCTAGCGCGCATCCTCCAGGATCATCCCGGCACCTTTTTCCGCGATCATGGCCGTCGGCGTGTTGGTATTACCGGAGGTGATGGTCGGCATCACCGAGGCGTCGACGATGCGCAGCCCGGTCAGCCCGTAGCAGCGCAACCTCTCGTCGACGACGGCATTGGCGTCGCTCGCCGTGCCCATTTTCGCGGTGCCGACGGGATGGAAGATGGTGGTGCCGATGTCACCGGCGGCTTTGGCGAGCGAGGCGTCATCGTCGCCGACGGAAGGGCCGGGCAGGAATTCGCTCGGATGATATTTCTCCAGCGCCTTCTGCTTCATCAACCGCCGCGTGGTGCGGATCGCATCGGCCGCGACCTCGCGGTCGTCGTCGGTCGAGAGATAGTTCGGCGCGATCATCGGCTTCTCGTCCGCCTCGTTGGAGCGCAGCCGCACGGTGCCGCGCGAGGTCGGCTGCAAATTGCAGGCGCTGACGGTGATGGCGGGGAAGCGGTGCAGGGGATCGCCGAACTTGTCGAGCGACAGCGGCTGCACATGGAATTGGATGTTGGCACGTTCCCGGTGAGGATCAGAACGGGTGAAGATGCCGAGTTGCGACGGCGCCATGGTGAGCGGTCCGCGGCGGCGGAACGCATAGTCGAGCCCCATCAGCGCGCGGCGCGGCAGCGACCAGTAGGTCTCGTTCAGCGTACGCACGCCATTGACCTTGTAGATCGCGCGCTGCTGCAGATGGTCCTGCAGATTGCGCCCGACGCCGGGACGATCCAGCACGACATCGATGCCGAGCGGGGAGAGCCATTGGGCAGGGCCGATGCCGGAGCGGTGCAGCACCTGCACCGAGCCGATCGCGCCGGCGCTTAAGATCACTTCGCCCTTGGCACGCGCTTCGACGGTCTCGCCGTTCTGGATGAAGCGGATGCCGACGGCGCGGCCGTGCTCGACGATCAGGCGATCGACCAGCACATCGGTTTCCAGCCGCAAATTGGGCCGGCGGAGCGCCGGCTTGAGAAAGCCGCGCGCGGACGACCAGCGCCGGCCGCGCTTCTGGTTGACATGGAAATAGCTGACGCCTTCGTTGTCGCCGGTGTTGAAGTCCGGGATCTCCTTGATCCCCATTTCCTGCGCGGCTTCGCCGACCGCATCGAGTATGGTCCACGACAGCCGCGGCGCCTCGATGCGCCAGCCGCCGCCTGCGCCATGATGCTCGCTTTCCCCGAGGAAGTGATCTTCGAGGCGACGGAAAGCCGGCAGCACGTCGTCATAGCCCCAGCCGGCTAGGCCAAGCTGGCGCCAGTGGTCATAATCGGCGGCCTGTCCGCGCATCGAGATCATGGCGTTGATGGCGGAGCAGCCGCCGATCACCTTGCCGCGGGGATAGGCGAGCGCGCGGCCGTTGAGGCCGGGCTCGGCCTCGGTCTTGAACATCCAGTCGGAGCGGGGATTGCCGATCGCGAAGAGATAGCCGACCGGGATGTGGAACCAGATCCAATTGTCCTTGCCGCCGGCCTCCAGGATAAGGACGCGCTTGTTCGGGTCGGCCGACAGGCGGTTGGCGACGATGCAGCCGGCCGTGCCGGCGCCGACGACGATATAGTCGAAATCACCTTCAAGCCTCCGCGCCGTTGAATTGATTGAGTTTTTCGCCATTTGTTTTACAAGATTTCTGCATGTTTTACAATTTGCGTTCCTTGGCCGTTCTCCGCTCATCCAGCATGACGAGCGCCGCCTTGCCGCTTTCCTTGCGATCTGCGAAGCGGCAATAGCGCTGCACGGTCGCCAGCGACATGCCGACGATGTCGCTGATCTGAGGCACCGAGAGGCCGGCCTGTCGAAGCCGAATGACTGCGGAGCAGCGCAGCCCGTGCAAG
>DATMNV010000115.1:0-2152 GCA_035568535.1 Bradyrhizobium sp. | reverse complement strand
AACTCGCTGCAGATGGCGAGACTTGTCCGAAGCCGCTCCAGCGCTTGGTCGAGTAGCGGCCGCTCCCCCCGTTCAAGCGCAAGAAGGAACAGGGACATGGCCGCCATGAAGGCGTCGGTCAGCGCCGTATCGAGGCCGTCGAAGAGGAACTCGTTGCTGCCATCGGCCATCTCGGCTGCAGCCTCGGCCTGATCGAGGTTGGTCTGGATGTCGGCGGCGATTCGGGCATCGCTGCCTTCGCCGGATACCCGATAGTTGAGCACGCTGGTATGAAGGGCGCGAAAACTCCGACGCATCAACAGGGCGAGCACCCGTTCCGGGGGCGCGAAATTCTCGTCGGCTTCGACGATCGCGAGTAGCGAGTAGGCCCGGGCGGAGAGATGCGCGAGATGATAACTCGCCGCTGCCATTATGAAGTGGAAGTCGCGATCGACCTCCTGGCGATTGCCCTTAGCGATCACGGCCTCAAGGGCGGTGGCGGCCTGCTCAAAGGCAGTGCGCGCCTGTGCAGCGTCACCGCCGAGTTCACGGAGGCGAAGGCCGAGCCCGAGAAGGGCGTAGCCGTAGGAATGGAGGTCGTAGCTGAGCTGCGGCGCGAAGGGCGGGGCGCCGGGCGGAAGCGCGCCGTCGCGCCAGATGATCGCGCGCGCCTGTCCACGCGCGATCAGTCGGCCGCGAAAGCCGGCGGTCGCCGCTTCTGCGATGTCGGCCGCGATTCCCTCAGGCGTTGTTGGCATCGGCGATCACTCGATCATAGACCGCACCGATGAGGTGGCGTGACCTTCTACATGCAGACCGATCCCCCACTGGTTGACGGGTCCGGGATAGGCCTGGAGAGAGGCGGTCAGCAGGGCGTCCGGCGGATTACCCGAAAACGTGTAGAGCAGATGCCGGACGTTCTGTACCGGAATGCCGTGCTTGAGCAGCGCATCATCGATAGCGTCGGCAAGTGGCAGATTGTCAAGCTCGAGAATGCGGGCCGAGATGAAGGAAAGCGCATGGGCGGACGGCAGTCCGCCATCCTTATCCAGACCGGTTCGCGCTTCGATGAGGACCTGAGCAGTGAGCGTGGCGCGGCTCTTCGCCTCCGTCTTCAGGAAATGCAGGCGCTGCGTCTGAGCGTCTTGAAGGATGCCGATCACGTCATCGCCGCGCATCGCCATGTTGCGGTGGTCCTTCCAGCGCAGGCGCTTGATCGGCGCGCGATAGCCGCCGCTATGCGCGTTGATCCATTCCGTCGCGTAAATCTCGCCGAGATCGCCGGAGCGGATCCCCTTGGTGGTCGGAAGCTTGCCCTGGATCAGCGCGGCCGCCGCCGGCTTGCCGAGGCGGGCGAGCGCGCGCGCGACCTGCTCTTCCGACGCATAGTGTCCCGGTACGGTCGCCGCCGTCGCCTGGATGCCGGTCAGAAGGCTCGCGGCCTGTCCGGTCATTACGCGGCGGAAGTGGCTTCCGACCGGCTCGTCGACCGAAACACACCAATCGTTGAACTGCGCCACGCTGCAGAAGTTCTCTCCCAGTTCCGCCGTTCTTGAACAAATAATAGACGAGTGTTGCGAAGTGGTTGTCCCAACAATCGCCGGCTTTCGAATTTACACACGTCACCATTCAGCAACCAGGATTGATTCCCAATCGCGCGCGCTAACGGGCTCCCCGAAGGGCTGGAATCGGCGCTCAGCTGCCGGTGCTCCAGGCGCCGTGAAGCGGCAAGTGTTGCCCCATAGCGGACCTAACCCGGCGCGGCTCTATGGGATCGGCATCAGCCGGTGGGGCCTGAGCATCGGTCATCGCCAGGAGCGCCTGCAGGTCACGAAACCGCAAGCCGCGTGCGAAACGGAGAGGCCCGGGCTAATCATGGGACGACCAATCAATCCAGGGATATAGACTACACACAATTTGTGTACTCATCGTGCGGGAGGCAATGTCTGCGATAAGAGCTGGCGCGCAGGTACAAGACTTCCCAAATCAAAGGCGCACATGGGGATCATCCCAGGGGTACTGCACTCCGCCGGAGATCGCGGATCAGAGGGACACAACATGGGCCACATCGTAACGCGGTTTACCGAGCGCTTTGGCTGCAAGCATCCGTTTGCCTGTGCGGGCATGGCCTTTGCCGGTATGACGCCGGACCTCGCGCTTGCGGTGTGCCGTG
>DATMNV010000114.1:0-15405 GCA_035568535.1 Bradyrhizobium sp. | reverse complement strand
AGATTGGCGAAAACGTGCTGCTCTTTCGTAAACGGCGCCACGCCGACCCAGGGCACGCCCTCGCCGCCCATATGGGTAAAGGTCTCGGTGGAGCGGTCCATCCACAGCGCCATGAAATGGCAGCCGATGCCGGCAAAGGCGCGGCTGCCTTCCGGCACTTTGGTCGAGGTATTATGCGGGCAGCCCGAGCAGAAATACGGCGTGCGGGTCACGGGTGCTGTCGCCTGCATCTGCGTCGCCTCGCGGCCGTTGAACCAGTCGGCCTTGGCGCGGAGCATATTCTTGATTTCGGGGTTGAGATCGAGCCGGAGCAGCCGTTCGGTGAGCGAGCTCGCAAGCGAGGAGACGCTAAGCTCGGCGGCGAAGGTGAGGAAGCGCTTGTCGTGGTCGTCCATCTTGCCGACGATGCGCGGGCGGACATCGTCGCGCCAGTTGAACAGCTCCTGCTTGACCTGGTTCTCGACGATCTCGCGTCGCTCCTCGACGATGAATATCTCTTCGAGGCCTACCGCGAATTGCCGCACGCCTTCCGGCTCCAGCGGCCAGGGCATGCCGATCTTGTAAAGCCTAAGCCCGATCTGCGCGGCAACTTCCGGCGTGATACCAAGCTCGCGCATCGCCTGGCGGATATCCTCGTAGCTCTTGCCGGACGCCATGATGCCATAGCGCGCGTTCGGGCTATCCATGGTGACGCGGTTGACCTTGTTGGCGCGGGCAAAGGCGATTGCCGCAAAGCCCTTGTAATCCTGCAGGCGCAGGTCCTGCAGATAGCGATCGTCGGGCCAGCGCAGGTTGAGCCCGCCCTTCGGCATCTCGAAATCGGTCGGGATCACAAACGGCGTCATCTCGTCGGTGAGGTCGATCTCGGCCGTGGTCTCCACCGTCTCGGTGATCACCTTCATGCCGACCCAGCAGCCCGAGTAGCGCGACATGGCGATGCCGAGCAGCCCCATCTCGATCATCTCGTGGATGCTGGAGGGGTAGAGATAGGGCATCAGCGCGGAGATGAAGGCATGGTCCGACTGGTGCGGCACGGTCGAGGATTTGGCGCCATGGTCGTCGCCGGCGAGGCACAGCACGCCGCCATTCCTGGCCGAACCCGCGGTATTGCCGTGGCGGAATACGTCGCCGCAGCGGTCGACGCCGGGGCCCTTGCCGTACCAGATGCCGACCACGCCGTCGTAATTGGAGCCTGGCGACAAATTGAGCTGCTGCGAGCCCCAGACCGCCGTTGCCGCGAGATCCTCGTTTACGCCGGGCTGGAACTTGATGTTGTACTGCTCGAGATGCTTGCGGGCCGCGAAGAGCTGCTGGTCATAGCCGCCGAGCGGCGAGCCGCGATAGCCGGAGATGAAGCCTGCGGTGTTCAGCCCGGCGGCGCGGTCCCGCCTGATCTGCGCCATCGGCAGCCGGACCAGTGCCTGGATGCCCGTCAGAAAGACGTGGCCGGTGCCCTGGGTGTATTTCTGATCGAGACTGATCGGACCCTGGTTGATTCCCATTTAAGCCCTCGTAAGCCTTTGGCCGCGCCTGCACTTTTCCCTGCACTTTTCTAACTAATCGCTTTCGGCGCGGTTGCCACTCTATGTCGCTTTTTCCGACGGGCGCATCACAAATATGGCTACGAATGTCCGGCCTTCGAAAATCGCAACTTCATGGCCGGAATAACCGCGGCTTTTTGCGGTTGTGTCGTCGGGGGCGGGCCTTGTGAAATGGCATAACGCGCCCGTTGGGGTGCCGGATTTTCGGCTATACCGTCCTGACCAACCACGGCCGCCGAAGGGGATACATCCGGCAATGCGCGCGATTCTCTGCGGTCTCTTTTTGTGCAGTGCATTCGCGCTTGCAGGTGCCCGCGCCGCCGAACCGTCGGAGGAGACCATCGCGCGCGGCAAGGCGCTGGTGCTCGCCGCCGACTGCACGAGCTGCCATACCGCCGATCCCGCAAAACCCTTCGCCGGGGGAAAACGCATCGACACGCCGTTCGGCGCGATCTATTCGCCCAACATCACGCCCGACCGCGATACCGGCATCGGAGGCTGGAGCGAGCAGGATTTCTATCGTGCGCTCCGCTCCGGCGTGGCGCCGGACGGCTCGCGCTATTACCCCGCCTTCCCCTACCCCAACTTCTCGAAACTGACGCGCGACGACATTCTGGCGATCCGCGCGTATCTCTCGACGGTGGCACCGGTGCAGAACAAGGCGCCGCCGCCCGCCTTGCGGTTTCCGCTGAATTTCCGTGTGGTGATGCGGATGTGGAATTTCTTTTTTTTCCGGCCCGGGATTCTGGAGCCCGACCAGCAGAAGGGCACCGACTGGAACAGAGGCCGATATCTGGTCGAGGCGCTCGGCCATTGCGGCGCCTGCCACACGCCGAAGAATATACTGGGCGCCGACAAGCGCGGGCGCGCTTACGGCGGCGGCATGGTCGGCGACTGGTTCGCGCCACGGCTCGATGGCGCCGAGCGCAGCGGGCTGAAATCGTGGAGCGTCGACGACATCGTCGAATATCTGCAGAGCGGCCGCAACGCGAAGAGCCACGCCGGCGGCCTGATGGCCGAAGTCGTCGTCAATTCGACCTCGAAGATGAGCGAGGCCGACGCCAAGGCGATCGCGGTCTATCTCAAAGGCCTGCCCGCGGGTGCTCCCGAGGTGACCGTGCCGGCGCCAACCGATGCGGAAATGAATACGGGCAAGGAAGTCTACAACCATAATTGCGTCGCCTGCCATGAGGTCGACGGTTCGAGCGCGCCGCGCGTCTATCCGCCGCTCAACGGCAACGCGCTGCTGCAATCCGCCGATCCCGCCTCCACGCTTCGCATCATTCTCGACGGCGCGCAGACCGTGACCACGCCGCGCGCGCCGAATACCGGATCGATGCCGGGCTATGCCAGGCAGCTCTCCGATCAGCAGATCGCCGACGTCACCAACTACATCCGCAATTCCTGGGGCAATGCCGCACCGGTGGTGAAGGCGGACCAGGTCGCGAAGGCGCGGCGGCCGTAGGTGCGACCCTCATGGTGAGGAGCGCGAAGCGCGTCTCGAACCATGAGGCCCCGAGCGCATCCGTGGCCATCTTTCGAGACGCGCACACGCGCGCTACTCGGGATGAGGTCTGCGTATGTTGAGCACACTCACCGCTCCTCGCTGTTGAAGACGAATTTCGGCATCTCCCATTTGAAGCGGATCGCGAGCAGGCGGAAGGTCAGGCCGAGGACGAAGGTCAGCGCGGTCCACACTTCGTTGTTCAAGGGCAGGCCGAACGCGGTCGCGTAGAACAGCCCGGTGACGACGGAGACGCTGGCGTAGAGCTCGGAGCGGAACAACAGCGGCACGTCGTTGCAGAGGATGTCGCGCAGCACGCCGCCGGCGCAGCCCGTGATCATGCCAGAGACGATCACGATCGGCAGCGAGTCATTCATCTGCCAGGCGACATTGCAGCCTGCCATGGTGAAGACCACGAGCCCGATCGCATCGAGCACCAGGAACGCGATGTTGAGCCGATGCACCACGCGCGCGATCAGGATGGTGACAAAGGCGGCCGCGATGGTAATGGCGAGATAGGACGGCCTCTCGACCCACACCAGCGGGTAATGCCCGAGCAGCACGTCTCGGATGGTGCCGCCGCCAAGCGCGGTGATGCAGCCGAGCATGCAGACGCCGGCCCAATCCATGCTGCGGCGGCCGGCCGCGAGCGCCGCCGTCATCGCTTGCGCGGCAAGCGCCACCAGCGAGAGGAAATGCAACACGCTATCGCTGGGCGGCAGGGTCCACATCGAGGCCTCTGGGAATCACGCATTAAACTTTGAACGCAGGTTCCACCCCAAACAAGCGCAGGGAACCGGAACCTGTGCAGGCGCCATCGGTTGTCTACGACTAAAGGAGGAACCGAGCTATGGCTAACGAACGCATTCCGAACGATCCCTATCGTTCCGGCTCGAGCGACGACAATTTCCGCCGCCCTCAGCGCTTCGACAGCGACCTTCAGGTCGATCCGGAGCTTCAGGAGGGTCCGGCCTCCACCAGCAAGATCGCGCTGTTCGCAGTCGGGCTCGCGCTGGTGCTGGGCGCCGTGTTCTACGGCCTCAACAATACCAGCGTGAAGGAGGCCCAGACCGCGCCGCCGGCCCGGACTGCGCAGACCCAGAATGGCGCTCCGCAGGGCGCGCCTGCGGGCATGCGCGACGTGACGCCGAAGGCGAATAGCGAGCCGGGCACGACCACGGGTTCGGCGACCAATCGCCCGACGCCGCCGCAATCCGCGCCGCAGGGCACCGACGTCGACCGCAACAAGTAACGAGATGGGCTTGAGGCTCGACGCGCAGCGGAGCGATCCGCTGCGCGTTTTTGCCTGAAGTCAGCGGAACATCTTGTTCAGCTCACCGCCGCAATAGCCGTGGGCGAGATCGGTGAACGTCCCCTGTTCCGCCATTTCCTTTGCCGCCTTCATGAAGCCGGCCCATGCGTTGCGGGCGAGCGAGCCGCCGACACTGATGCGGCGCACGCCGAGCTCTTCAGCCTGATCAACCGAAAGCACGGGAGCGCTGACCAGAAGATTGACCGGCTTCGGATGCACGGCTTTCACGACAGCGGAGATATCTTCGCTTGTTCTGATGCCCGGCGCGTAGAGGCAGTCCGCGCCCGCGGCCGAATACGCCTGCAGCCGCTCGATCACGAGCTTGAGATCGGTGACGCCCCACAGGAACGCTTCGCAGCGGCCGGTGAGCAGCACGCCGCTGTTGTCAGCATCGATTGCCTTGCGCGCCGCCTTGATGCGCCCGATGGCGAGATTGCTCTCGAACAGCGGCTTGTCCTTGTCGCCGGTGGAGTCCTCGATCGAAAGGCCGGCGACGCCCGTCTTCACCGCGCGCGCGACGTTGCTGCCGACACCTTCCGGCTCGACGGCGAAGCCGCCCTCGAAGTCGGCATTGACGGGGATGTCCACGGCTTCGCAAAGGGCCGAGAGATGATCGCAGACGTCGTCGACGGTGACGCGGTTGTCAGCCTTGCCGATGGTCCAGGCAAAGCCGGCGCTGGTGGAGGCGACCGCCTTGAAACCGAGATGCTGCAGCGCCTTCGCGGTGCCGGCGTCGAAGGGATTGGGAATGATGAAGCAACCCTTCTCGTGAAGCTTGCGGAAATTGGCGCGTTTGTCAGCAGGTGTCAGCGGCATGTGTTTCTCTCCCTCTCGATTTCGCGGGCAAACATAGGCCTGCAGCATGACGCGCGCTAGTGCGCCTCATGAACGGCGCGGCTATCCTTCGGCGCCTCTGCGCGCTCGTTCATGCCGTAGTCGCGGATCACGCCTGCGATGCGCAGCCGGTAATCGCTGAAAATCTTCGCGCGCCCCTTGGCCTGGGTCCGCCGGTGATCGGGAATATTGCGCCAGGCCTCGACCGCTGCGATCATGAGAACCTCCTTTGCACTTGGAGCGCGATTATAACACCACCTTGCGCAAAAATGTCCGCTCCTCGGCGAGGATGAACCTGTTCTCTTCGGCGAAACTGAAATTGGCCATGCCCTCCTTGTCGTTGCGCAGCCGCGCGCGATAGGCCTCGTAGGCCGCGAGGCCCTCGAATGAGATCAGCGCAAAGCCGATGTTGTTGGTGCCTTCATGCGGCATCCAGTAACCCTGGAGATCGCCGCCGCAGCGCGGAATGATGGAGAGCCAGCGTTTTGAATATTCCTCGAACTGCCCGCGCTTGAACGGATCGAGCTGGTAGCGGATGAACACGGTGATCGTCATGGGAACCTCGTTTTGCTGTTTCCACGGCTGTGAGAATACCCGCTTGATCGACGACGATGCTTCGGTTATCATCGAAGCATGAAAGCTGGTCCCGACATTGCCATGGTCGCCTCCCTGGTTGGCGATCCCGCCCGCGCCAACATGCTGACCGCGCTGATGAGCGGCCGCGCGCTCACCGCAAGCGAGCTCGCCCAGGAAGCCGGCATCACCCCGCAGACCGCGAGCTCGCATCTCGGAAAGCTCGAGGCCGGCGGCCTGATCGAGCCGGAGAAACAGGGTCGCCACCGCTACTACCGCCTCACCGGCGAAGACGTCGCCGGCGTGCTCGAACTGCTCGAGGGCCTGGCCGCGCGGGTTGGCCACATGCGCGTGCGCACCGGGCCGAAGGATCCGGCGCTGCGCCGCGCCCGCGTCTGCTACGACCATCTCGCCGGCGATCTCGGCGTGCAGATGCTCGACAGCATGCGCACGCAAAGACTGGTGCGGCAGAAGAAGCAGGACATCGAGCTCACCGCCGAAGGCGCCAAATTCCTGGAGAGGAACCTGCAGATTTCGTCCGACATGCTCGCCCACCCGCGCCGCCCGGTGTGCAAGGCCTGCCTCGACTGGAGCGAGCGGCGCCATCATCTCGCTGGGACCTTGGGTGCAGCGATGATGAGCCGCTTTGCCGAGCTGAAATGGGCCGCGCGCGACACCTCGCCCGGCAGCCGCGTGGTGAATTTCACCCGCACAGGCGAGAAGCGCTTTGCCGCGCTGTTTCCGAACGCCGAAGGCTAAGCACGATCGCGTGTAATCGGCCTTCCTCGTCGTGGCCGGGCTTGACCCGGCCATCCACGTCTCTCTGCAGCGGCGATCATGATTGAGTGGAGACCGGCTTCGATGAAACGCATTCTTGTGAGCGCTCTCTACGCCGCCCTCCTCGCCTGCACACCCGCCATCGCCGCCGACACCCCGCGCGAGCCCTATGGCATCGATCTCGAAGGCTTTGCCTATCCCTACCCCGTCGGCCTGTTTCCCGTCACGAATGACGGCGAGCAGCTCAAGATGGCCTATATGGACGTCGGCGCCTCCGGCCAGCCGAACGGCCGCACCGCGGTGCTGCTGCACGGGCGCAATTTCCCGTCGAGCTACTGGGCGCCCGTGATCAAGAGGCTGGCCGACGCCGGCTTTCGCGTCGTGGTGCCGGACCAGATCGGCTTCGGCAAATCCTCAAAGCCGCAAGGCGAGTTGCATTTCGATACGCTGGCGCGCAACACCATCGCGCTGCTGGACTACCTGCACATCGGCCAGTTCGAACTCATCGCGCATTCGATGGGCGGCATGCTCGGCGTGCGCATCGCGCGCACCTTTCCCGACCGCGTCGCGCATCTGGTGCTGACCGCGCCGATCGGGCTCGAGGATTACCGGCTCTATGTGCCGCCGGTTGCGACCGAAAAGATCATGGAGAACGAGGACAAGCTCACCGCCGACGGCTATCGCAAGCAGCTCGAGACCAACTACGCGCTGAAACTGCCCCCGGACCAGGTGACGCCGTTCATCGACTCCCGCTTCAACATCAAGGACAGCGCCGAATATCCGCGCTGGCTGCGCGCCTTCGCCTCGTCCTACCAGATGATCTACCGCGAGCCCGTCGCGCACGAGATTCCGCTGGTGGCGCAGCCGACGCTGTTCATCATGGGCGCCGACGATCACAACGCGCCGGGCCGGCCGAGCGCGCCCGAAGCGCTGCGCGCGAAGATGGGCAAGAACGCGGAGCTCGCGAAACAACTCGCGCAGCTGATGCCGAACGCGCGCGCCGAGGTGATACCGAATACCGGCCACCTCGTCTTCCTCGAGGCACGCGACAGATATGACGAGCTCGTGCTCGGTTTTCTCGGCAAATAAAACGAGGGCTGCTCAACGCAGCCCTCGTATCAGCGATTACCAGTTGCGGAAGCAGCGCTGGCCGTACGGGCCGGAATGCCAGCCGGGCGGGCAGTTGTACATGGGACGGCAGCCGCCATAGGGGCCGCGGTGCCAGCCCCAGCCACAACCACCCGAGACCTGGATGATGGCGGCATCGCCTGCGGTGGCGAGCGGCAGCGGCGCAAGCGGCATGGCCTGGGAAGGCGTCATCGCGAACAGGCCGAGGCCGAGCGCGAGTGCGGAAGCAGCAAGGAGTTTCATGGGATCATTCCTTTCCTTCGGGTTTCGGCGACGCAGCGGTTAGTCCCCGTCACGCCAAAATCGCGAGGGAAGTTTTGTCCGTGGCGGCTGAATGGCCGCTGAATTGGAGTGGTTAAGGCAGCGCCTTACGAAGATTTCATGATGGCGATGACGTCAGTCAGTTCAGCCCAATCTGGACAACGCTGCTCTCACCCGCTCGATCACGCCGGCAAAATCTCCGGCGCTCGTCTGCCGAAACAAGCGCACGCTCGGATACCACGGGCTGTCCTCCCGATAGAGCGGCCAGCGGTAATCAGGCGTGTGCGGCAGCATGATCCACGTCGGACATCCCATCGCTCCGGCGAGATGAGCGACGCTGGTATCCACGGTGATCACCAGATCAAGGCAAGACACCAGAGCCGCCGTCTCGCTGAAATCGGTGAGATGTGCGGTCAGCTCGACAATGTCGGCGCGCTCCGCCAGCACGGCCTTGTCATCCGGACGCGGGTCTCGCTGCAAACTCAGGAACGTCGCATCGACATCCAGAAGGCGCGTCAGCAATTTCAGCGGCATCGACCGGTTATGGTCGTTGGCATGGGTGGGACTGCCCGACCATGCCAGGCCGACACGCAGCCTGTCACGCCGACCCAGGCGTTCCTCCCAGGCCCTTGCCAGGTCGACCGGAGGAGACAGGCGGATCGGGGGAGGAATGGTGTCGAGCGTCGTCCTGAACGCGAGCGGCAGGCTCGTGAGCGGACAATAAACTTCCACAGGCACCAGCGTCTTGGCCGAAGCCGGAAAACAATGCGACAGGCCCGGCAATCCCGACAGCAGGGAATGCAACGCGTCCTGGACGACGAGAACGACGCGAGCGCCGCGCTCCGCCAGCAAGGGCGCGTAGCGCGAGAACTGAATCGTGTCCCCCAACCCCTCGTCGCAATAAATCAGGATCGTCTTCTGATCGATGCCTTCCCCGCCAAGCCAGACGGGCTCGGGCCCTTTCCAGAGCACGATCGGCAGAAGAGGAACGCGCAGGCGCGCTTCGCGCTCACGCCAGCCCGTTTCGAAATTCCCGAGCAGCAAATTGAGATTTGCCCGGTCGAACTCGGCCTTGGCGCTTGCGGGATCGATCGCGCTGATCTGATGGTAGACCGTGAGAGCCTCATCGAAGCGATGCATTCGCCGGAGCGTCACGGCCTTGTTGTCGAGCGCCAGGGCGAAGGATGGCCGCAGTTCGAGCGCCCGGTCGAACCATTCCAACGCTTCGGCGAAGCGACCGAGCAACAGCAGGGCATCACCGACGTTGTTGCAGGTCTCGACGCTGGCAGGATCGAGCGCGTACGCCCGCCGGCCGTCGGCCAGATAGTCCTCAAACCTGTTCAGGCTTCGCAGAACAAGCGAACGCGAAGCCAGTGTCGGGAAATCGTCCGGCTGCAGCTCGTCGCACAGGTTGAAGTGGGCGAGAGCCTCTTCCAGCCTTCCCAACTGCCCGAGCAGGACCGCGCTCCGGAAACTCGCCGCCAAGTGACAGGGGTCGAGTAGCAGGGTACGCTGAAAGCACGACAAGGCGTCCGAGGGACGCTTTATTGCTTCAAGCACAATACCAAAATTCGCCCAGATTGCCGCGTCGGCCGGCTTGAGCTGCACGGCTGCGTCCAGAGCTTTCACAGCTTCATCGTGTCGGCCCTGGCGGTGAAGTGCGATGCCGAGGCTCGAGAGATAGCGGGCCTCAGGACTCTGCTGGATGGCGCGCGCGATCCACGCGACGGCGACCTCATGGAGCCCCTGTTCGAGGCACAACAGGCCCATGAGATGCAGGCTGTCTGCGTGACCCGCGTCGAGCGCCAGGGCCTGCTGGCAACAGACCTGCGCGTCGAGGTATCGACCGGCCTGCAGGTGGCGGTGACCGGCTTCCGAGAGCGCCGCGACGCCGTTATCGCCGGCCGATGCCGGCCGGGATGTCTCGGCCGCGGCGCGGCCTTCGCTAGGGTTCACTTGCGCATTCCAGGGCGGCTGCGAATCAGCCTTCAGGCGATTTGAAGAGATGACCGTAAAAATTGTCAAAACGCCAAGGGCGACGATGCAGCAGCTGGCTTTATGCGGCAAACTCCTCCGCCAGCACGAAGGTCTCGCTGGTGGAAGTGGAACCTTATCATCACGCCCGCTTGAGCGCGATCGTCACACTTTCTACAAAGAACCGGCGGAAAAATTCATGAATTAGGAATGGCGGGCTGGTTCATCCTTGGTGGAACTATCACCAACATCAGAGGAGACAGCGATGGCAGCACAGGTCAAACCGGTTCCCGAAGGGTTTCACACCGTCACGCCCTATCTCGTCGTCGACGGCGCCGAAAAGATCATTCGTTTCATGAAAGAGGCCTTTGGCGCCGAGACCGTGTTCGAGCCCATGGCACGGCCGGACGGCAAGATCATGCATGCGGAAGTCAGGATCGGGGACTCCATCCTGATGATTTCCGACTCCTCCGAGCGCGCCCAGGCCACCACGGCCACGCTCCATCTCTACGTGCCGAATGTGGATGCCGTTTATCAGAAGGCCGTGAAGGCGGGCGCGATCTCCGAGACCGAGCCCGCCAACCAGTTCTACGGCGACCGCACCAGCGGCGTGCGGGATCCGGCCGGCAATCGCTGGTACATCGGCACCCATGTGGAGAATGTCTCGCCGGCCGAACTGAAGAAGCGCGCGGCGGAGTTCATGAAGCAGCAGAACAAGGCGGCGTAGCCGGCATCTCGCTGCGCATTGTGCAGGGCGGGTTAGGCGTAAGCCGTAACCCGCCGCTGCGACAACGACAAGACGGCGGATTACGCTTCGCTAATCCGCCCTACGCTGTCTCCCGACGGTGCGGAGCCGCCCCTACACTGGCATCGTCCGCTTCTGATGGGCCCGGCCCTTGATGGCGGAGGCCTCGCTGTGTCCCGCAATCACGCGCACGCCCTCGCCAATCCGGGCGATGATGTTGTCCGGCGTGCATCCTTGCAGGAAAGCGACGCCGTTCTTGCGGCAGGCTGCAAGAATGCGGTCGCGCGCCCTCTGCATCTCCGGCGGGAAAGGCTCGCGTGGAATCGTACGGTAACCGAGCGAGAGACTGAGGTCGCCGGGCCCGATCTCGGCAAAACCGAGCCCGGGAACGCTGAGGATCTCTTCGCAATTGGCGACGCCTTCGGGGCTTTCCAGCTTCACCCCCAGGAGAAGTTCGCCTTTCGGATTGAGCGGCCAGGGATCGCAGCGCTCCATGTAGTCTTCTGTCGAAAGGCCCCAGACCGGCGCCGCCGTGCTTTCCGATCCGCGCCCGCGCGTGCCGACGCCAAGCCATTTGCGGCCGTCGGAATCGGTCCCGCCATCGGTAGCTCGGTGCGCGCCCTCCATTCGTGTCATTGGCGAGGGGATCGCGGGATCGACGCCGATCGTGTTGTGCGGATAGCGGCAGGATTCCACGAAGGCCCGTACCGCGTCGGGGGTCTCCGCCTGACACAGCAGGATGCCATGCACCCCGCGGCCGAGGATCTGACGGAACTGCCAGGCATTGTAACGCACATGCGCGGCGTCGATCCCGTTCACCGGCGCCTCGACGATGACCGTCGGCGTGCGGTGGCCCGACCGCATCGGCCCGGCATCGACCATGCCGCGCATGTACTCGGCGAGGCCCGCCATGTCGAAGGAGCCGTGCTCCATGCCGACATTCATGTAGTCCGCCCAGGTGCCGGCATCGATGCGGCCCTGCGCATGGGTCAGCACATGGCCGCTGTGCGGACCGTCATAATAGATGGCCTGATCCTGCTCCAAGAGCTCGACGCAGCGACTGATCCGCTTACCCATGAAGACCTGCTCTGACTGTTTCGTGGACGGCCGAACAAGGCTAGCATGCTGTCAAGCCACCACGCGATGGGGCAGATGATCTGGAGGAGGCCGACATGAAGCAAGGGCAGCCGATCCGCGACGCCAGTCACCTCTACGAAGTCGAGCGCCGCGCCGAGCATGCCGCTCGCCCCGGCTTTCGCATTATGGAGCTGCAACTGTCTCCGACGCAGAAGGTGCCGTGGCACACGCACAGCAACATCTCCGATACTTTCTACGTGCTCGAAGGCCATATGCGGCTGTTCCTGCAGGAGCCGAAAGAGGAAGTGAACCTGAAGCCCGGCGAGGTCTACGCCGTCAGGCCTACGCGACCGCATCTGGTGACCAATGCTGGGGCGACGTCGCTCACCTTCCTGGTCCTGCAAGGCGTGGGTGAATACGATTTCGTTCCGCTCGCGTCGCACTAGAACGCGATGAGTGCAATATGAATCATCATCGCGTTCTAGCTTAATGTTTGAGCATGATCTTTTCGGAAAACCGCTGCACACTTTTCCGGATCATGCTCTAGGGTTGCCGCCGCACACCGCCTACACCCACCCTCCCCGCGCCATGATGGCGGCGCAGAGCAGGATGATCACGATCGCGGCGAGCTCCGAATGGATGACCATGGTGACGCGCTTGCGTTTCGCGGCATCCATCACCGGCACCCGGCCTGCCTCGATCGCGCCCCGCCAGGACAAAAATTCCATGGTCGGGATGATCGACAACAGACCGATAATGATGAACAGCCCGAACTTCGCGAGAAACGCGTGGCTGTGCCAGTAATATTCGGCCCCCTTCTCGAAGAAGAACACGCGCAACAATCCGATCACCACCAGAAAGCCAGCGGCGATGCCGAGCACGAGGTCGGTGACCTGCAGCCGCCGCGCGGACGCGAGCGTCAACTCCCCGCGGATCAGCGTGAACTCGATCGCGACCGCGGCGACCAGCGTGAAGGCGCACAGATGGTGCAGGAAGGCGAAGAGCGTGGACATGGGCGCATTGTCCATTTCATTGGTCGATTGATTGATGCCACGATGGTATAGATTGTTGGCGACAACAAGAACAACGCGAAGAGGATTTCGAGCCGGCCTGCTGTGACCAGGTTCACAGACAGCCGCCAGCATATTGCGCAACATGGACCTGCAAGGCTGCGGAGATTTCATGGGCACATTTTTCAGAATAGGCCTGCTCGCGCTGATCGCTGGCTTGCTTGGGTGCACTCCGGCCCTGGCGGAAAAGCGGGTGGCGCTGGTTATCGGCAACGGGGCTTATGCCCATGCGCCACAATTGTCCAACCCGGCGCACGACGCGGAGGATGTGGCCGCCGCGCTCATACGAAGCAATTTCGACGTCATTCTCGCGGCCGATGTCCGCCAGGCGGAGATGCAGGAGGCCACCATCCGGTTCGCGCGCACCGCTACCAATGCGGACGTCGCGGTGTTCTACTACAGCGGACATGCGATGCAGTTCAACGGCGTCAACTACCTGATGCCGGTGGACGCGAAGCTCGACGATGAGGCCGATCTGAAGCGGTTCACGCGCGTCGACGATATCCTGAACGATCTGCAGCAGGCCAAAAACCTGCGTATCCTGGTGCTGGACTCCTGCCGCGACAATCCGCTGGCCGAAAACCTGAAGCGCTCGATCGGCCAGGCTCGCGGCGCGTCCGTCCATCGCGGCCTGTTCAAGATGGAAGCCCCGCTCGGCACCATCATCTCGTTCTCGACCCAGGCCGGGCAGACGGCGGACGACGGCAACGGCCGCAACAGCCCCTATACTGCCGCGTTCCTGAAACACGTCGAGGAGAAGCAGGAGATCGGCGATATCTTTCGGGAAGTCTCTACCGACGTCTATCAGGCAAGCGGCAAGGCGCAGCTTCCGGAGCTCTCGCTTTCGATCGTCGGCAAGTTTTATCTGAACGGCCCGGTGTCGGTTACGATCAATCCGCCGGCGGCGACGCCTCCCGCTGACCCCTGCACGAGCGCGGAGGCGCACTGGAAGGCCGCCAACGCCATCGGCACGATGGCGGCCTATGAGGATCATCTGGCGAAATTCCCGACGTGCGCCTTCGCCAATCTGGCGAGGGCCAAGATCGACGAGCTTAAGCCGCGGACTGCGCTCGCCTCTCCCTCCGACACGCCGGCCAATCCGGTAGCGCGGACCCGGGAATTCGACGGCAAGTGGGATGTCACGGTGCAGTGCATGACCGCCAGCGGCGCGCTCGCCTATTCGCGGTCGCTCGTCGCGACCGTCACCGATGGCGTGCTTCACGGCGAGGATCAGGCAAACGGACGCCCCCTGCTGGCCATCGATGGGGAAATCGCTGCCGGTGGCAAGGCGGCGTTGAACGCCCACGGCTTTACCGGAGACAGCGCCTTTTCGGTCGGTGGCGTCAAGCGCGGCACGCCCTATGCCTACACCGTCGACGCCCAATTCGAGCGCGATCACGGCACCGGCAAGCGCAACGAATTGCGGCCGTGTAATCTGACGTTTGCGAAGAAATAGGGTGCAGGCTGCAGGTTGCTACGCGGCGTTGCGTCCCAGTGCCGTTCGGGTGCCGAGCAGCCCTGCCTCCATCAGCGCGTCGCGAATCCGCGCAATTTCCGCCTCTGATATCTTGACCAGAGGCGGACGCACCACCGCACGCGGCAGTTTGCCGAGCAACACCAGCGCCTCCTTCATGCGATTGTGCATGTCGACGAAGGGATCGGCGTAGAACACGCACGCAAGAGGATAAATCCGGTCGTTCAGCCGGCGGGCTTCCGCGAGATCATTGGCCTTCACGGCGCGATAGAGTTTTGCCTGAAGGTCGGCGATGACGCTGCCGCTGCCGGAAAGCAGGCCATTGCAGCCGAGCACCAGCGAACTCAGAAGCCACGCGCTGTTGGTGGACAGCACGTTGATCGGACGCTTGCGCCCCTGCAACGCGCGAATCTGGCTCTCATGCTGCGGGACCAGCGGCGTCCAGTCCTTGATGGCGCGAATAGTCGGCACTTCGTCGAACAGCCGCTCCAGCGTCGCCGCCGGATAGCCCTGCCCCGTGGCCAGAGGATATTGAAATACGATCAGCGGCAGATCGGTCGCGTCCGCGATGGTCTTGAAATGGGCCAGCGCCATCGCGGCCGATTGGCCGAGCGTAAAGGGAGCCGGCGGGAAAACCAGCAGCGCCGAAGCCCCGCCGCCCTCGGCTTGTCGCGCGATCCGCGCCGCCTCCCGGCTGCCGTCCGCCCACACGCCGTGAATAACAGGCAATTTGTCGCCGACTTCCTCGCCCGCGATCTCCATGACGCGACGCTGCTCGTCGGGGGTGCAGGAAGCGACCTCGGTCGAGTGGGCGTTCACCGTGATCGCGGACAGTCCCTGTACCGCGGCAACATCGCGCAAGTGAGCGCGGAAGCTCGGCTCGTCGATGGAAAGGTCGTCGTGGAAGGGCAGCAGCACCGCGGGGATCACGCCGTGAGGCACGAAATCAGGATGGCGGGGCATTGTCTGGTCTCCCTCGATTCGTAGGGCGGGTTAGCGTAGCGTAACCCGCCGCCGTCGTCACCTCGGCAACATGGCGGATTACGCTCCGCTAATCCGCCCTACGCGCTGTTCATATTTGAACAGCTTGCATCGAAGCATCCCTCACAACGGCAAATTGTCGTGCTTCTTCGCC
>DATMNV010000113.1:0-7989 GCA_035568535.1 Bradyrhizobium sp. | reverse complement strand
CGAACGACGCGTTCGACCGGCTGGTTGAGCGGGTCGTTTCCCGCGCTCACGATGTGCCTCCATCGATCGCACGCCTGGCGCAGGCCGCGCGCCTAGCCGATGTCCGGATGCTGTCGCACGACGATGAAAGCCCGGCGATGCGCGCGGCATTTCGCTCGCAAGGCGTCGGCATAGCCGAATTTCCAGTGAACGAGGAAACCGCGCGCGAAGCGGCTGATGGCGGCGACTTCATTGTGTTCGGCGCTCCCAACGTGGTGCGCGGCGGCAGCCACACCGGCTGGACCAGGGCGTCCGACATGATCGCGAAGGGCCTGTGTTCGGTGCTGGCGTCCGACTATTACTATCCGGCCCCGCTGCTCGCCGCGTTTCGCCTGGCCGCCGACGGCGTGCTGCCGCTGGCCAAGGCCTGGAACCTGATCTCGGGAGCGCCGGCCAAGGCTGCGGGCCTTTCCGACCGTGGCAAATTGGCGGAGGGACAGCGCGCCGACATCCTGCTCGTCGACGAAGCCGTGCCGATGCGGCCGCGCATCGTCGCGGTGATTGCGGCTGGCCGACTGCTGCATTTGACCGATGCCGATCGCATCGCCTCGCGTGGCTCCCGACTTGAGGCGATTGCCGCCGAATGAACTTCTAGACCTGCGCTGATGGCTCATTTTCCCCGCTACGCGATCTACTATGCGCCGGCGCAAGGCGCCGCGCTCGATCAGTTCGGGGCCGAAATGCTCGGCTATGACGCCTGGATCGGCGCAGCACTGCCCTTCCCGTCCGACGTCGTGGAAGAAGTGCCGGACTGGCGCGAGGTCACCGAGGATCCGCGCAAATACGGCTTCCATGCCACGCTGAAGGCGCCGATCTCGCTCGCAAACGGCGAAACGGAATCCGAATTGCTCGCCGCTTGCGCCGATTTTGCCGGCCAGCCGCGGCGGATTCCCGTGATCACGCCGGTCGTCAATTCGATCAGCGGTTTCATTGCGGTGATCCCCGCGGAGCGATCGAACGAGCTCGAACAATTCGCAGCCGATTGTGTCCGCGCCTTCGATTCCTTCCGCGCGCCGCTGACGGCGGATGATCGCGCGCGGCGCAATCCGTCGCGGCTGACGCCTCGGCAGGTCGAATATCTGGAACGCTGGGGCTATCCCTATGTCATGGAGGAATTCCGATTCCACATGACGTTGACCGGCCGGCTCGACGAGACGCGACACGAGAGCGTGATCGCGATGCTGCGCGAGCGTTTCGCGCGCCTGGACTTGCAGAAGCTCGACATCGATCGCCTCGCGCTGTTCAAACAAAATGACGTCAAGGCACGCTTTGAAATTATCGGCGACTGGCAATTGCATGCGGCGTAAAGAATCTGGAACGATTATCAAAACGCACGGTCGAGCGGCTCGAATGACTACTTCCCTCCGGTTTTGATCGGCGCCGTCTCCGGCATCAGACCCATCGCGATCAGCCCGACAACGGCCGCGAGCAACAGATACCAGGCCGGCGCCAGCGGATTGCCGGAAATGTGCAGCAGCCAGGTCACCACGAGTTGCGCGGTGCCGCCGAAGCTTGCGATCGCAACCGCATAGATGGTGGCAAACACGCCGCCACGGATATTCTGCGGCAACGCTTCGGCGAATGTGGCGTAGAACGCGGTGAAGGGCAGCGAGCCGACCAGGGTCAGCACGCCAAAGCCGAACAGCAGCGACAACGCTCCCGGTGCATGCACGATCCACAGGAACGTCGGATAGGTCAGCACCAGCGCGACAAGCTGCGGCCAGACCATCACGGGCTTGCGACCGTAACGGTCCGCGAGCCAGCCGCCGAGCAGCGCCGCGACAATCCCGATGCCATTGCTGACCAGCGAGGTGGTAAAAGCGAGCGTCGTTCCCACATGCAGCGTGTTCTGCGCATACGTCGTCATATACTGCGTCACGTAAGTCGAGATCGTGCCGCTCGCCAGGATCAGCAGCGCCAGCACGATGACGCGGATGTGCCGGCGCGCCAGCACGAGATGGTTGGATCTTTCGGCGCCTGCGCTTTCGCCTTGCGGGATCGTCTCCGGCAAGGAACTGCGCATCCACAGGCCGAACGGCAGGCAGACGGCGCCGATCAGGAACGCAATCCGCCAGCCATAGGATTCGAGCGCCTCCGGCGCCATCGTCTTGCTGAGGATAACGCCGACCAGCGCGCCCGCGGTCGCGGCGATCTCCTGGCTCGTCGGCTGCCACGACACCACCAGCGCGCGGCGCTCGGGCGAGGCGATCTCCATGAGATAGGCGGTGGTCGGCCCGACCTCGCCGCCCAGCGCAAAGCCCTGCGCCATCCGCGCGATGATGACGATGATCGGTGCGGCGAGGCCGATGGAATTGTAGGACGGCGTCAGCGAGATCACGAGGATCGCCGTGCCCATCAGCGCGAAGCTCAACAGCATCGCCGGCCGCCGTCCGATGCGGTCGGAATAGATGCCGAGCACGATGCCGCCGATCGGTCGCGTGACAAAGCCTGCGCCGAAAGTCGCAAGCGACAGCATCAGGCTGCCGTATTCGCTTTGCGCGGGAAAGAAGGTGTGCCCGATCTGAATCGCGAAAAAGCTGTAGGTGATGAAGTCGTAGAACTCGAGCATATTGCCGATGGTCGCGGCAAAAGCGGCGCGTGATATGCCAACCCGCTCTGGGTTCCCAGATTTTTCCGACAATGTCTGCTTCCCAACGTTCATCCTTCGTCGGATTGAATATTCACCTTCTTTGCGGTGTTTAGCAACGCATGAGGAATACCCTGTCCTACGTCGTCATTGCTCTCGCCGTCGCGGTTGCCATCTGGGTCGTATTGGGGTCGCCCTCACCCTGGTGAAGTGCGGCCTGCCTGAAAGATAATCTTTTTATCGCATCCGAAATCGGCTTTGCTTGGCTCGCCGGGATCGAAGTCGCACGCTCAAGAGGGAGGATCGGATGAACGGACTTGGCGGCCTCAACAAATCGCCCAACGGCGTCGTGATCGGGCTGGTGCAACTGCAACTCCCCGTCGTCGCCACACGGGCCGATCTCGCCAAACAGACCGAGCGCATCGTCTGGATGGTCGGCAAGGCGCGGCGCAATCTTTCCACCATGGATCTCGTGGTTTTCCCGGAATATTCGCTGCATGGTCTGTCGATGGACACCAATCCCGAGATCATGTGCCGGCTTGATGGACCGGAGGTAGCGGCCTTCAAGAAGGCCTGCATCGACAACAATATCTGGGGCTGCTTCTCCATCATGGAGTTCAACCCGCAGGGCAACCCCTACAATTCCGGCCTGATCATCGACGACCACGGCGAGATCAAGCTGTACTACCGCAAATTCCATCCCTGGATTCCGGTCGAGCCGTGGGAGCCCGGCGACATCGGCATTCCCGTCATCGAAGGGCCGAAGGGCGCGAAAATCGCGCTCATCATCTGCCATGACGGCATGTTCCCGGAGATGGCGCGCGAGTGCGCCTACAAGGGCGCGGAAATCATGATCCGCACCGCCGGCTACACCGCGCCGATCCGCGAAAGCTGGCGCTTCACCAACCAGGCGAACGCTTTCCAGAACCTGATGGTGACCGCCAATGTCTGCATGTGCGGCTCGGACGGCTCGTTCGATTCCATGGGCGAAGGCATGATCGTCAATTTCGACGGCAGCGTCATCGCGCACGGCACCACGGGACGCGCCGACGAGATCATCACCGCGGAGGTCAGGCCCGATCTCGTGCGCGAGGCACGGATCAACTGGGGCGTCGAGAACAACATCTATCAGCTCTGGCATCGCGGCTATGTCGCGGTGAAGGGCGGCGCCATGGATTGCCCCTACACCTTCATGCAGGACATGGTCGCGGGCACCTTCCGCCTGCCCTGGGAGGATCAGGTCAAAATCACCGACGGCACCTCCTGTGGCTTCCCGGCGCCGACACGGATGTTCGGCAAGACCGCCAAGGCGGCGGAATAGCGGGTCACGCATCAATGCTCCCTGCGGGCTTCGGACGCCGCCCGCGTGTCGACAAATAGAAGCGTTCCCGCTGCGCTTGTGCGCCCGAGTTTGATGTTTGGTTCGCCCTTCAAAAAATGGAGGGCGCAGGGAATGCCGGGTGAGGGCCTCACCCATGGCCCGCCTGCAACAAAAAAAGCAGGCGGCAGTCACCACAGGTTCAGCCGGATCAACCGGCATTCCCTGCGCGATGGTGTTACGGCTTATGGCGCGCTCTCCCCGGTGTCCGGGCTTGATAGCCACCGTCGCTCTCGCGAACGCCTCGCGGAGCTCGATCCCAGCGTCGGGGGATCAGGACCACACGTTTTTGCCGTACGCGTCGGCGCGCCTCGTCGTGCGTGCCAACGCGTCCATCGCATCCCGCTTCCTACGTCCGTGACGATCGCGATACGCCCCTCCAGTGGAGGCGGGACGACGCAAGTAATGCACATCTTCTGATTTTCGTAAATACAAATATTTTTGCAGAAGGGGCTGGACAGGAATTCTCGAACCTTGCCCGACGGGCAAATCGCCCTCACGCATCATATTGGCACGTCGACAAAAATTGCCTATTGAACGAGTGTCTTCGGCTCGCGCATAACAGCATCGCGACCCGAATGAAGAGGGCACACTCGGTGAAGCGTTTCATATACCTCCTCGCGATCCTGGCATGGTGCACCAGCGCATCGGCGCAGGATCGAACCATCACCGTCGCCTCGACCACCTCGACCGAGCAATCCGGCCTGTTCGGCTATCTATTGCAGCGCTTTACGGAAGCAACCGGCATCGGCGTGAGGGTTGTTGCCGTCGGCACCGGTCAGGCGCTCGACATCGGGCGACGCGGCGATGCCGATGTGGCGTTCGTGCACGACCGAGTGGCCGAAGACAAGTTCATGTCTGAGGGCCAAGGCGTGAAGCGCTACGACGTCATGTACAACGACTTCATCATCGTCGGCCCGAAGGCGGACCCGGCGCACATTTCAGGCGACAAGGATGTTGCCGATGCCTTGCGCAAGATCGCCGCGGCAAAGGCGCCCTTCATCTCACGCGGCGATCATTCCGGCACGCACGAGGCTGAACTGCGACTGTGGAAGGTCGCCGGCGTCGACGTTGCGGCCGCCAAGGGCGACTGGTACCGCGAAATCGGCCAGGGCATGGGGCCCGCGCTCAACATGGCCTCGTCGTCGAACGCCTATCTGCTGTCGGACCGCGGCACCTGGCTGTCGTTCAAGAACAAGGGCGATCTCGCCGTCCTCACCGAGGGCGACAAGCGCCTGTTCAACCAGTATGGCGTGATGCTGGTGAACCCGGAGAAACATCCCACCGTGAAAGCCAGGGATGGCCAGGCTTTTGTCGACTGGCTAATCTCGCCGAAGGGGCAGGAGACGATTGCCGGCTACAAGGTCGGCGGCGAGCAGCTATTTTTCCCCAACGCGTCCCACTAGCAGGAAGGCGGCGGTCGAGACCACTACGCTCAGCGACAGCAGGATCAATCCCAGCCCAAGCGCGAGCGGCAGATCGCCCTTGCTTGTCTCGAGCGCAATTGCAGTCGTCATGGTCCGCGTGTAACCCCGGATATTGCCGCCGACGATGATGATCGCGCCGACTTCCGCGATCGCGCGGCCGAAGGCAGCGAGGAAGGCCGTCAACATCGACGCGCGGCCGAGCTGGAATAACAGCACGATGCTGCGCGGGGTCGAGAGCCCGTCAGTGTGGGCGAGATCGGCATATTCGGCCCAGAGCAGCGAGGCCGGGCGATGCACCAGAGCCACGACGATCGGGGTGGCGAGCAGCGTCTGCGCGATGACCATCGCGGTCGGCGTGAACAACAGGCCGGCTGCGCCCAGCGGGCCGGAGCGCGACAGCAGCAGATAAAGCATGAGGCCGACCACGACCGGCGGCAGGCCGAGAAACGCGTTGGTCAGCACGACAACGGCCTGCCGCCCGCGAAAGCGCGTGATCGCAAGCCACGCACCAAGCGGCGCGCCGATCGCGAGCGCGATGAGGCTCGCTGACAGGCTGACGCGCAGCGAGAGGCCGACGATGCCGAGCAGCTCGGAATCGAGGCTGCCGATCAGCGAGAGCGCGGCACCAATGGATCGCGCGAAGTCGTTCATCCGCGCTTATGCTGCAACGCGCGGCCAAACGCCTCGGAGTCCGTGAAGACCGCATCGCCAGCGAACTTCAGGGCCTCGATGGAGCGCTGCGCGGCCTCGGCGTGCCCGCTGCCGCACGCGTCTTCAACAATGACCGGGACGATGCCGATGTCGGCGGCGTGCCGCGCAGTCGGCTCGATGCCGATTTCCATCGCGACGCCGACGAGGGCCACCGCGGTGATGCCGCAATCGCGGAGCGCGATCGAGAGCGGCGTGCCCTCCAGTGCTGACATCGTAAGCTTGTCGAAGATCGCCTCGCTTGGGCGCGGCGCCAGCTCCGGCGTGATCTGAAAGCCCGGTGAATCCCGCAGGAACCAGGGGGTAACCTTCTCGGGATCGCCGGTGCGCTGCCACGCCATCGCCATGCGGTAAGAGAACGCGCCCATCAACTCCTTGGGCAACGACATGTGGCGCATGAAGAAGGTGCGTACCCCTGCTCCACGCGCCGCCTCCAGCACGCGCGAAACGTTCGCCACGATCGCTTGCGGATTCCTGATCTGCTTCAGGATGCCGATCTGCATATCGTAGACAACGAGTGCGAGACGCTGCGGATCGCAGATGTCTTCCAGGGTCTGGGGGATGTCGAGGCCGTGCATGCGTTTCATGGGCACCTGCGGGACGGACTGTCGGGGAAAGAGCGGCCCGGCCGCGTTCCGTAAGCACACGCCGGGCCTGGCAGAGACGAGGTCAGGGCTGCTGATCGGTTGCTCGGCCAACTCAAGCTTAGGCCAAGTCATGTTCCGGCAAAACCCCTTTGGACCGAAAGGCGCGCTTCACGATGGCCGCAGAATGTGTGATTTTTCGACGCCAGGGGAGCGATGGCTCTCCGCGATTCCGACCGCTGCCCGCGGTCGCCAGGACCGATCACCGTGCTTGCTCTCCTGTTCGGTGCGATCTCGCTGCTTTACGCAACTGTAGGCCAGGCGGGTGGCACCGCGTTTCTTGCCTTGATGGCATTTGCCGCGTTTCCCTCGTCCGAAATGCGTCCGACGGCACTTGCGCTCAACATCGTCGCGGCGGCGTATTCGACATGGGCCTTCAACCGCAATCAGGTCGTCGATTGGGGAAAGCTCAAGCCGCTGTTGCTTGCATCGCTCCCGACCGCGTTCATAGGCGGCTTTATCGTACTGGACGAGGGCCACTACAAAAGCACGACGGGTGTCATTCTGCTTCTCGCTGGCGCGATCATGATCTTGCGGCGCGAACGCGCTATTTGGCCGGAGCATCAAGCCCCGCTTTGGGGTGCGACCCTGCTCGGAGCGGTGGTCGGCCTGGTGTCCGGCCTTACGGGCATCGGCGGCGGCGTGTTCCTGGCCCCGATGCTCATTGCACTTCATTGGGCCTCGCCGAAGCAGACTGCGGCACTTTCAGCGCCGTTCATCTTGTTGAACTCGATGGTCGGGCTGGTTGGCGTTCTCTGCGCAGGGCAGTTACCGTCTCCACATTTTGCGTGGTACGCGGCGGCCGCCCTTGGCGGCGCCATGATCGGCACGGCAGTTGGCCTGAGATGGCTGTCGCAATTGGCCACCCGATACGTGCTAGGCGCCATCTTGCTGGCAGCCGGTATCCAGCTTCTCTGCTAATGGGATGGTCCGGCCGTGCTCCTGCCCCGCCAGCGATAAGCTGGCCAGGGGCGCCAAGACAAGGAGCACGCCATGTCTCAGACACCCAATACCGCGATCGCCGTGATCGGGATCGATATCGGCAAGAACTCGTTCCACGTCGTGGGCCACGATGCGCGCGGCGCCATCGTGCTGCGGCAAAAGTGGTCGCGTGGCCAAGTGGAAGCGCGTCTCGCCAATATACCGCCTTGCCTGATCGGCATGGAAGCCTGCGTCGGCGCACATCACCTGAGCCGCAAACTTGCA
>DATMNV010000112.1:0-29913 GCA_035568535.1 Bradyrhizobium sp. | reverse complement strand
CGGCAATCACACTGCGATCACGGTCGCCGGCAGCCAGGGGCATTTCGAGCTCAACGTCTACAAGCCGATACTGGCATATTGTATGATACATTCCATCCAATTACTGACAGATGCCGCACGCTCCTTCACCGAGCATTGCGTCGACGGAATACGCGCGGACGAAAAACGCATCCGGGAACTCATGCAGCGCTCGTTGATGCTGGTCACTGCGCTTGCGCCAAAGATCGGCTACGATAATGCGGCGAAGGTGGCGAAATCAGCGCATGCGCGAGGAACGACGTTGAAGGAAGAGGCGCTGCGGCTTGGCTTCGTATCTGCGGAGGAATTCGACCGCCTTGTTCAGCCGGACAAAATGACACACCCGGGTTGATCAAGACGCGTACCCGGGAAAGTACGGATCGCGAATTCATTTACGGCGGGGTGATATAATTATAAATCATAATGCCTAAAGGCTGAGACTGTTTGGACTGTTGTCGTTACGCCCGGCTGTGATACAGCACGAAACATTTCGTTTTCGCAGAGCGGAACATACTTTTTGATGGTATCACGGCGTTTAGCAAGGACTTTCTACAATGACTATCGTACGGGCCGGTGCGCGTTCAGGCTTTGCGCAGCACCCGCTATTTTTCAGAATTGTCGCGTCTTCCAAATCCGTTTCATGAGGGATGGTTATGGGGGAAGTGGTCAATCTCAAACGTTTCAAAAAGCGCAGCGAGCGCGAGCAATCGGCACGAGAGGCAGAGACCAATCGTGCGAAGTTCGGACGCAGCAAGGCCGAACGCGAGGCCAACGCGCAGCGTGCGCAACGTGCGGGCGATCTGCTCGATCAGCATCGCATCGACAGCGGAGATGAGTCATGAAATCACCCGTTGTCAAACGTTCGATCGTCGTCGCCGGACACAAGACCAGCGTCAGCCTTGAAGAAGCGTTCTGGAACGGCATGAAGGAGATCTCCGGACTCCGCAATATGACGCTGTCGGAATTGGTCGGCGAGATCGACAGCAATCGCCAGCAAGGCAATCTGTCGTCGGCAATCCGGCTGTTCGTGCTGGAGTACTTCAAGAGCCGCGCGACATCGGCCCTGCCTGAAGCAAAGCTGCAAAGCGAGCACCGGCCACAAAGCTGAATTGAAAAAGCAAAGGGCGCGTCTGAACGAATGAGACGCGCCCTTTTCGTTTCAGTCGCACGCAATCAGTAGACGAGGCCGGTGCCCGGCGGCTGCTCGAGCGCGGCCGCAAGCGTGCGATACTCGGTGCAGTCGGTGCCGCAGATCTCGGCGATGCGGCTCAGATGATATTCCGCCTGCTCGCGGTTGCCCTGCTCGATCTGCCAGAAGCCGTAATAGTTCCAGGTCAGGACGTGGTTCGGATCGGACTGGAGCGCGCGCTCGTACCAGACCTGCGAGAGCCTGTAGTCGCCGAGCTTGCGATAGGAATAGCCGATCAGGTTGGCGACATTGGCATAGTCGTCATGGCCGAGCGCCTTGAGCTGTTCGAGCGCCGACGCATAGTCGTGGCGGTCGTAGATCGACGTATAGGCCTGGTGATAGCCCTGAATGAAAGCGGGATCGCTGAGAAAGGATTGCTTGGCCGCTTTCTTGGTCCGGTGGGTCGTTGGGGCCGGCGCGGTGGAAGATCCGTTGGCGGGCGGCGTCGATGCCGACGGCCTCATCACATCCGGAGAACCGGGATCGCCGCCGCCGGCGGCGAAGGCCGGCATCATGGCAGGGCTCGCCACAAGCGCACCCAAGAAGAGTGTCAGAGTCGCCAATTTGATCGCAGGTTTGATCATGCAAGCCTCCTGAATTGCGCGTGTTGCGCCAATGCACCGCGTGCCTTCTAAACCCCGTGTCTCCAAACCCCGTGTCCGAAGGGCTATTCCGGGCGACGGCCTTGCGCTCACCTGACTGTGAGGAGCCGCGCGGGATTCAGTGAACCGGTGCGATCTCTCGCGCCACAAACACGCCGTCTTTAAAATCCCTCTAAGGTAGGCCCCGCGGCTGGAGCTGCGCTTGACCTCTTGCGCTGCGATTGAAAACTAGATGTCATGACCGAACAAACCGAAGCAAGACAGCCCTTGCCGTTGGGATTGGCCAAGCGCGGCTATTCGGGCGTGATTTTGCATCTCGCCGCCCATGGCGCAGACTCGTCCCTCTCGGACACCGAGCTTGAAAGCCGACTGATCGAACTCGGCTTTGTTGAAGGCGCGCGCGTCGAAGTGCTGCATGAGGGCATTGTCGGCGGCGATCCGATCGCGGTTCGCGTCGAGAATGTGACCATCGCGGTGCGCCGGCGCGAAGCCATGGCCATCATTGTCGCATGAGGCGACCGGAACCTTGACCAGTATGGAAGTCACTCTGATGCATCTCGCCCTGGTGGGCACGCCGAACAGCGGCAAGACCTCGCTGTTCAACGCGCTCACCGGCAGCAAGCAGAAGGTCGCGAACTATCCGGGCGTCACGGTCGAGCGCAAGGAAGGCTCATTTGTGACCCCGCAGGGGCGGCAGGTTTCGCTGATCGACCTGCCCGGCACCTATTCCCTGCGCGGCCGCAGCCCGGACGAGGAGATCACGCGCGACGTCGTGCTCGGCCGCACCGCCGGCGAGGCGCTGCCCGACCTCGTGCTGTGCGTCGCCGATTCCACCAATCTGCGGCTGACCATCCGCCTGCTGCTTGAACTGAAGAGCACCGGCCGGCCAATCGCGCTGGTGCTCAACATGTTCGATATCGCGACGCGCCGCGGCGTTAGCGTCGACGTGCCGAAACTGTCGCAAGCGCTCGGCGTGCCGGTCGTCACCTCGATCGCAGTGCGCAAGGGCGGCACCGCCGACCTGTTGCGCCTGACCGATGAACTGCTGGCGCAGGCGCCGACCAAGCCGCGGGAAAATCTCTGGCAACCGCTCACGGTGTCCGAGCTGCGTGCGACCCAGCGCGAGGCCGACGGCATCATCGCCTCCAGCGTCAGCCTGCCGGCGCGGCCGGACACCTGGACCGCGCGGATCGACGCGGTCGTGCTGCATCCCGTCGGCGGGCTCGCGATCCTGCTCCTCATTCTGTTCGTGATGTTCCAGGCGGTATTCGCCTGGGCGCAGCCGCTGATGCAAGTGTTGTCGTCGGGCTTCGACGCGCTCGGGGGGTTCGTGCACGACACGCTGCCCGCGGGCCTTCTGCAAAGTTTCCTGCAGAACGGCGTGATCTCCGGCGTCGGCAGCGTCATCGTGTTCCTGCCGCAGATCATCATCATCTTCCTGTTCATCCTGCTCCTGGAAGATTTCGGCTACATGGCGCGCGCGGCGTTCCTGATGGACCGCATCATGGGCGGCGCAGGGCTGCATGGCCGCGCCTTCATTCCGCTGCTGTCGAGCTTCGCCTGCGCCATCCCGGGCATCATGGCGACGCGGGTGATCGACAACCGCCGCGACCGCCTGACCACGATCCTGATCGCGCCGCTGATGACCTGCTCGGCGCGCATTCCCGTCTACACGCTAATCATCTCGGCATTCATTCCGCCAAAACTGATCGGGGGCTGGATCAACCTGCAGGGGCTCGTGATGTTCGGCCTCTACGCCGCCGGCATCGTCAGCGCGCTCGCCGTGTCGTTCCTGCTGAAATTCTTCATGTGGCGCGACTATCAGCCGGCGCCCTTCATGCTGGAATTGCCCGACTACAAGATGCCGCGCCTGCGCGGAATTGCGATCGGCGTCTTCACCCGCGCCAGGATGTTCCTGCAGCGCGCGGGCACCACGATCTTCTCGATGATGGTGCTGATCTGGTTTTTGGCGTCGTTCCCGCAGCCGCCTGCGGGCGCCGAGGGGCCTGCGATCAATTACAGCCTCGCCGCCATTATCGGCAAGGCGATCGAACCGTTGCTGCTGCCGGTCGGCTTCAACTGGCAGATCGCGGTCGCGCTGATTCCGGGCATGGCGGCGCGCGAGGTCGCAGTCGCTGCGCTTGGCACGGTCTATGCCATCGAGGGCGGCAAGGAGGCCGCCACGCAGATCGGCGAGATGCTCGCCACCAAATGGAGCCTTGCGACCGCTTTGTCGCTGCTGGCCTGGTACATCTTCGCGCCGCAATGCGCTTCCACGCTCGCGGTGATCCGCCGCGAGACCGGAAGCTGGAAATATATGGCACTGACCTTCGGCTATATGCTCGCGCTTGCCTACGCCGCGAGCCTTGCGACGTACAATATCGCAGTAGCCCTGGGAGCGGGCTGACCACCTCGATCACCTGAAATAGTGAACCACCACCTGCAGGTCGGCTGGCGAAGCGGCCGCGCCCTTCAAATCCGCATCGATGACCCGGCGGCAGGCCTCCACGGTCGCCTCGTCGCCGAGGTCGTTGGCGGCTTCGAGGACGAGCCAGGCCATTTCCGACGGAGAGCGGTCGAGCTGGCCTTCGCTGGCGTTGCCGCGCAGAAGAGGAGAACTCATGGTCGTATCCCCTGCCTGTTCCAAGCCATCAGTTCAAGGCGAACTGAGCTTCGCGGCCCGATCCCGGTTCGCTCGAATCGGCGTCACGCCGCGTCCGGTAGAATTTCAGGATGCTCTTCGAGGTCGCAACATTGAGCCGGCCGAATTCGCGTTCGAGGTCGGCAAGATCCCTGGCGGTCATGCGGTGGTCCTTGGCGCCGAGGAACAACAGCGCCATGGTGGTGCTCCATGAGAAGCTCAGCGCCTTGGCGAGGATCAGCAGCATCTGCCGGTCGCGGTTGATCAGCACGCGCTCGATCACGTCGACCGGCAGCGCACAGAGCAGCGACAGGCCGATCGTGACTTCCTCGACCTTGTGCGACAGCGCGTAGCCGGAAATGCTGGCTTCGTTCAGATTGCCGGAGCGGTGCTGTGTCGTGACGAGGCGCTTGGCGACGAAGTAAGTCCGCGAGACCGGGCCGAACTTGGACTGCAGCTCGCCGGCGACATCGACGACCGAGGCGCCGATCGCGTCCATCATCTCCGGACGCTCGCTCTCGAGCCGCTTGCGCACGTCATCGGTCGCCTTGGCGATCAGCTGCTGGAACAGCTGGCGCGGGATGTCCTTGCGCAGGCCGAGCTGCTCGGCGAGGATCGAATCGCCCTCCGCGCGCTTGACCATGTGCAGCAGGCTGGAGTTCGAGAAATTGGCGCCGCCGTTGCCGGCAAGCGAGTTCACCACGGCGCGGTTGCCGCGCGCGACCAGCACGTCGGTGACGGACTCGCCGATGGTCTGGCGCTGGGAGATCGCCAGCATGTGGGCCTGGCTCTTGCTGCGCACGTTGGCGATCAGGGTGTCATCGTCGAGCCGCGTGGATTCCTGCAGCACCGGTCGCGCCACCTCGATCGCATCGTCAAAGGCAAGCTTGTGGATGACATTGAGCGGTGCGCCGTCGAAACGCGCGAGCCGCTCGGAAAGCTGGGCGCGAACCTCGACTTCGATCTCGTCGGCGAGCCGCCCGATCACCTTGCCGAATGTCAGAACCTCGTCTTCGCTGTAGCTGCCCGCGATCAACAGATCGGTCGCATGCCACAGCGCGCGTTCGCGACTCTCGTCCGATCCGCGCGAGATTGCCTCGTCCAGATCCTGCAGATAAGATTTAGTCAGCCCCATAGGACAACCTTCAAGCGCGACAGATCCGAGCAAGCGCGCAACAGATGCCATTGATAGCAGAGGGTTCCCATTATTTAGTAAAGTTGGAACGCAAGTATTGCGCTCAAGAATTCGGCAAAATGCCGGGGATTCCATTTACGTTTCGGTAACCCTGGCGACAATTTGGACGAAGCTGTTCACCCGCGCCGCGGAATGGTCGCCGCTTCATGCACCGCGGGCGCTATTGGGGTACCGATCAATCCGGTCAGAAAACGGTGACGTCGAGGGTCTTGGCTCGGCCATGCTTGTCACGGCTGCGTGGGCGGCGGCGTCAGCACCATTGGCGGGCGCGGCGGCGGCTTTGGCCTGGGGGGAAGCGGAGCCGGCGCCGGCCGCACTTCGATCGGCGGCGGCAACGAGGGCGCGGCCTGCTGGCTCACCACCGGCGGCGCGGGGGGAGGCTGCGCCATTGGCGGACGAAGGGGAACAGCACCTGTCCTTGGCGGCAGCCGGCGCGGATCGCGGCCCGGTATCGGCAACTCGGGCGTGGCCGGTGACGGCAAGGCCGCCGTCGACGGCGGAATGGTTGGCTCGACCGGCGGCGGCTCGCCGCGCTCGATGGCGTCGAGCCGCCTGGTCTCGCGATCGATGGTGCGCACGGCGAGCCATGACGACAGCGGCGTCACATCCAAGATAGGCGTCAGCGAATCCGGCGTGCCGGCCGCGAACAGCTGGATTTCCGGCCGGCTCGTCGCCGAGCCGATCGCATTGGTCGAGAAACTCAAACGAATATCGGTCTGGTCGGCCAGCATGTCGTAGCCGCCGGAAACGATGACGCGGGCATTGCCGGCATCGAGCGTCGTGGCATCGATGCGCAGCCGGCCGTCGCGGATGTTGAAAGGGATTTGCGCGGTTGCGATCGGCAGATTGCCCGCGGCCAGCACGGGAGCCACGATCTGCTTCAACCTGTTGTCGTCGGTGACCTGGCCCGCGTCGCTGGCGCGGATCGCGACCTCGAAAGCGCGCGGGTCAAGCCCGGGGATGCTTGCGGATTCCAGCGTGATGGTGCCGCTGCCCGACAGCACGCCCGCCAGTGCCACGGCGCTGCGGCCCCGGCTCAACAGCGTCATCTGCAGCGAGGCGCGTCCCGCGGGCATCTTCAGGCCGCGATAGCGGAGCGCGGAGCCATCGACCCCGGAGAAATCGAGATGCGAGTTGATGGCGATGCCGTTGGGATCGGGGCGCGCGTCGATGGTGGCGACCGCCTCGCCGCCGCCCAACTTGCCTTTCAGATTCTCGAAGGTGAGCGACTGGCCGTCGCTCTTGATCGTGCCGCCCACCGGGCGCAATTCGCCGCCGCCGGGCAGCACGCCGCGCAGCGCCTGGAAGGCGACGCGGCCGCGCCAGCCTTTCATCAGCCCGGAGGTCAGCGGCTCCGTCGTGTCATGGCCGACGGCGCCGATTGCCAGCGCAAAGGCCGGCGCGAGATCGATGGAATCGAGCCCGACCTCACCCTCGACCACTTTCTCGTCCTCGAGCGTCAGCGCCAATCGTCCACGCAGACGTGAGCCGGCGGCCACGCTGTCGATGTCATCAAGGGTCAGTTTGTTGCCCGCAAGCGAGGCGCGCGCGAACAGCCGGACGTTTTGCGCGAGAGGATCGGACGCCTTGAGGCCGAACGCCGGGGCGAGATTGATGCTGCGCGCTTTCAGACTGAGGGCGGCTTTTGAGAACATCGCCCAGGGCTCTGCCGTGCCTTGCAGCTCGGCATCGATACCGGCGCCCCACACCTTCGCACTCAGCCGCAATGGCGACTTCCACTCGCCGCTCACCGATCCCTCGAATTGCGCGCCGCCCTCGCCGGCCGCAACCACGTGATCCAGGCCGAGGAAGGCGAGCAACGCGTCGGCGCGTTCGGCGGAAAATTTCGATTCGACCGTCAATTCGTTGCGGCCGAGCTTGTCCAGATCGAGGGCGCGGAGCGCGGCGATTTCCGGCTTCGCGGTGACGATAGCCGTGCCATTGAGCTGCGGCGCGTTCAGCTCGAGCGCGGCGCGGGCATCAGCGAGCGTCGCCTTGCCGGCATTTTTGCCGATATCGAGTTGAAGTTTGAACCGCGCCGGTCCCGGCGCGGTCGCGGCCTGATCGAGCCGAGCGGCGACGGACGGCGCCAGCGGCGCCACCATCGACGTGATCTGCCCCAACGAGGCGGCGCTCGCGTTCAGGGCCAGATGTCCGGTCGCATCGCTGCGATCAAAATTGCCGGTGCCTTCGACCACGACGCCGCCGGGCTGGCCGAACTTCAATTGCGCCAGCGACAGCGTCTTCGGATTATAGGCGAACTTCGCCGCAAACGGCCGCAGTTCCTGTCCGGCCGAGACGGCATGGCCGATGTCGAGCGATACCGCCGCTTCGTCCGGCCAATTCGCGTCAGGTCCCGCCAGCGACCGCACAAAGGCCGCGGCCGCGTCGAGGTCAAGGCGCTCGGCCTTCAGCGCCGCTTCGACACGCGCGCTTGGACCGGGCGACAGCGCCGCCACCGCGACACGACCCTCCACCGTGCCGCCCTCGATCTCCGCCTTCAGCTTGTCGATCGCGACGCGATCCCTGGTGACGCTGACATCGCCGTTGAGATGCAGCGGCTTCTGGGTGCGGCGGACCACGTCGTTCTTGCCCTGCAGCCAGGCCAGCAGCACGTCGGGCTCGGAACAGCCGATATCGAGCGCGCCGGAGAAACCATTGGCTGAGCTGGATGCAGCTCCGACATTGGTGAAGGAGACCTGGGTCGAACCGGGCGCGCGGAAATCCATTCGGTCGATCGCCCAGGGCGCGGCATCGCCGTGCATGTCGACCGATACGTTCTGCAGCGGGCGGCCTCCCAGCATGATCTGCTCGGCGCTCGCCTCGACCCTGGTCTTGATCAGCGCACGCGGTAGTTCGGTGAGCCAGGCGTGCAACGCCGGCACCAGATGCGCCGGCTCGGCGGGGCCGGAGTCCTTGTCCCTTGCAAGGAACTTGTCGGCATCGAGCTGCCGTGCGGCAAGCGTGACACGCAACAACGGCGAGCCGCCGAACCTGACATCGCCGGAGCCCGCGAGTTTCATCGCGCGATCTTCCGCACCATAGCTCGCCTCGATCTGGTCGAGCAGGGCCGCGGAATGATCGGCCTTGACCCTTGTCGACACGCGCCACGGCGTGGCGGCATCCTCGGCGCCCTTTTTCGGCGGCGGCTTCGCCACCACGGCCACGCCGTCGAAGCGCGGCGCGCGCTGCTCGAAGCTGAGCATTCCCTCGAGATCGATGGAAAGCGGCCGCTCGCCGGGATCGATGGTCAGGTGAACGCGGGTGCTGTTGCCGTCGGGGCTCTGGCCGGAGGAGACACGGAAGGGGTAGCGCGTCCCGGCGAGCGCGAAATTCCCGTCGCCGCGCACCGAGCCCGCGAGCGAGCGCACATCGCCGGAAAAGGCGATGTCGTTCAGCTCCAGCGTGGAGCGGCTTGCCGCATCATGCAGGGCGACGCGGCCCGTGAGGTTCAGCCGGTCGATCGCGAGCGAAGCAAAATTGAAGGTGCCGTTCGAGGCCGGCCAGTCGATCCGGCCCTGAGGGTCGAGGCCGAGATCGAGCGCCAGCCCATCGACGGTGAGCTCGTTGGCGCGCCACTCGCCGCGCATCAACGCGCCAAGCGAGAATTCGACGTCGAGCTTGTCGGCGCGGACCTTGCCGAGATCGTTGGCGCCGCCGACCACGACCGAGCGCAGTCGCAAGGTCGGCGTCGGCAACAGCCGCGCGTCGAGCGCGCCGGCCACCCGCACCGGGGCGCCGATCACCTTGCTTGCCTCAGCCTCGAATTGCGGCCGGAACTGGTTCCAGTCGACGAAATACGGCCCGACCAGCGCGGCTACCAGCGCAAGTATGAAAGCAATCGCCAATCCGAGCAGGGTCGTCTGCACCGGGTCTCCTCGTTGGGCAATTTCCGGTAGCGTCGGCCCATCCGCGCCTCACCGCCGGAGCACACCATATATAGAGACAAGTATGGCGAAGTCACAGCAAGCTAAAGTGACAGCTTGACGCCGGATTTTTCACCAGCTTGCCGGGAGCCGCTTCAGGCCGCGCAGCACGAAGGTAGGCCGCCATTCCGGGTTCTCCGCGTCATCCAGCCGCAGCTCCGGCAGCCGGCGCAGCAGGGTGGAGATCGCGACCTCGGCCTCGATCCTGGCGAGCTGGGCGCCGAGGCAGAAATGGATGCCGCCGCCGAAGGAGAGCGGCCTGACGTTGGGCCTGGTGATGTCGAGCCGGTCCGGCTGGTCCGGATAGACCGCCGGATCGCGGTTGGCCGAGCCGAGCAGGCAGAGCACGCTCTCGCCCTTGGGGATGCGCTTTCCGGCGAGGTCCTCGATGTCCTCCAGCGTTACCCGCCCGGTCATCTGCACCGAGGAGTCGTAGCGCAGGAATTCCTCGATCGCATTACCGACGAGCGATGGATTGGCTTTCAGCAGCGCGAGCTGATCGGGGTTGCGATAAAGCGCCAACAGTCCGTTGCCGATCAGATTGACCGTGGTCTCATGGCCCGCGCCGAACAGCAGGATGATGTTGGCGGTCAGCTCCTCATTGGAGAGCTTGTCGCCGGCCTCTTCCGCCTGCACCAGTTGCGTGGTGAGGTCGTCGCCCGGATTACGCCGACGCATCTCGAACAGCTGCTCGAAATACATCTTGGCCATCGCGTTGTTCATATTGGCCTGCGCGATTTCCTCGGGCGTCAGCGGTACCGGATCGAGAATGCGTCCGCCGTCGCGCGAGCCCTTGTAGAAGACCTCGCGATGTTCCTCGGGGATGCCGAGCATGTCGCAGATGATCGTCACTGGCAGGCGAAACGCAAAGTCCTCGATCAGGTCCATGTGGCCCTGGCCCGCGATGGCATCGAGCGTCTGGTCGACCACCTGCTGGATGCGCGGCCGCATGTCCTCGACGCGTCGCGCGGTGAAAGCCTTCACCACCAGCCCGCGCAGGCGGTTATGGTCCGGCGGATCCTGCTGCAGCATCCAGTGACTCATGCTGCGGAATATCTGCTCGTTCATGATATCGGGGCCGTAGCGGCGGATGGTACGCTCGACAAAATCCTTGCCGAAACGCTTGTCGCGCAGCACGAGGCTCACTTCGGCATGGCGGCTTGCGACGAACGCGCCGTGCGCGTTCACATGCATTGGATCGGTGTTCCGCAGCCGCTCGTAATGCGGATAGGGATCGCGGATGAAATCCGGCGACAGCGGATTGAACAGCGGCTCGCTTGCAACGGTCTGCACATGCTCGTTCATGGTGACCTCGTCGGGATCTGCAGTTCGATACACTATTGTATCGAGTTGCATTCTGCCCTAAAATGCGCCGATGTCAAGAGTGCGAACCAGACCGACCCGGGACGAGACCCGCGACAAGCTGTTCGAGGCGGCGGCCCGCGTGTTCGAGGAACAGGGCATCGGCGGCGCCAGCGTCGAGGCGGTAGCGGCCGCGGCCGGCTTCACGCGCGGCGCTTTCTATTCGAATTTCAAGAGCATGGACGAGCTGATCATCGCCATGCTCGAGGACCATGTCGACCGATCGATCAGGCGCAACCGCGAACTGCTGGCGCAGCACAACAACATCGAGGATTTTCTCGAGGCACTGAAGAACATGGACCGCACGCAGGACCCGCTTGGCCGCACTCCCCTGCTCCACATGGAGATGATCCTGTATGTGGCGCGGGCCGAGAAGCGGCGACCCGAACTCGCCAAGCGCCTGCGCGCGCTGCGCAAGCTGATCGCCGACATCGTCGAGACGACGTCGAAAAATTCCGGCCGGCCCGGCGCGCTCAATTCGGCGTGGATCGGCGCGATCCTGCTTGCACTCGAAGACGGCTTCCGCCTGCACCGGCTGATCGATCCCGAGACGACGCCGGCCGACAGTTTCCTGCGTGCCGTCGGCGATCTCAAGCGCGCCCTGGGAATCATTGCGACGTCCTGAGCTTGCCCGCCACGGCGCGGACCTTGCCGGGCGCGGCCTGCCAGATCGCGAGCGCCGACAGCAGGCTCACGGCGATGCCGATCGAGAAAGCGATGGTGTAGGTGCCGGTCAGGTCGTGCAGCAGCCCGGTGACCCACGGCCCCGCAGCGCCGCCCGCGAGCGCCGAGAGCATGATGCTGCCGAAGATGCTGCCGTAATTCCGCCCCTGGAAAATCTCCAGCACCACCGCGCCCATGATCGAGGTGAGGCCGTAGCCGAGCGCGCCTTGGGTGAACACCATGAGATAGACCAGCCACAGGCTTGGTTCATACTTCAATGCGACCAGCGCTGCGAAACAGATCGCAAAGCCGAGGCAAGAAATCGCCCAGATCGCTTCGCGGCCGATGCGGTCGGAGGCATGTCCCAGCACGATCTGGCCGGGAATGCCGAGCAGGCTGACGACGCCGAGCGCCCAGACGCCGACATTTGCCGAAAAGCCGATATCGAGCAGGAATTTGGTCTGATGCACCTGGACCGCGTACCAGATGTACAGGCCGCAGAAATAGCCGAGCGCAATCCACCAGAACCGCGCGGTGCGTAGCGCCAGCGGCAGGGTCCAGTCGGTGCCGGCCCAGACGGGATCGACGATGTTCGAGACCGGCCTGGCCGACGGATGCGGCGCGGCGTCGCCGTCCGGCTGCAGGCCGATGTCCTCGGGGCGCTTGTGCAGCAGCAGGTTGATCGGCGCGAGCACGATAAGAACCATGAGCCCCATCGCGGTGCAGGCGGCGCGCCAGCCGGTCTGCTCGATCACATATTGCACCCAGGGCAACAGCGTGACCGAGCCGATGCCGACGCCGGCAAAAGCGATGCCCATGGCAAGGCCACGGCGGCGAATGAACCAGTTCGGCAGGAACAGCGATTGCCCGGAATAGCCGAGACAGACACTGCCGGCGCCGACCATGACGCCGATGGTGACGTAGAGATGCCAGGGCTCGCGCGTCAGCGGTGCGAGCAAGAGCCCGCCTCCCATCAGCGCCACGCCAGCCTCCATCACCGCGCGCGGACCAGCGCGGTCCATCAGGCCCCCGATCAGCGGACTGACGATCGCGGAGACGATAAAGCCGAAGGAGAATGCGCCGGCGGTGATGCCACGCTCCCAGCCAAATTCGGAAATGATCGGCGGGAAGAACAGCGAAAAGGCAGTGCGCGCGTTCACCCCGATCGCCATGGTGACGAAGGTCACGACGACCACCACCCAGCCGTAGAAGAAGGGAAGCCGCGATATTCGCGTCATGGCCGGCGTGTCCAATGCTCGGTATTGACGGCGCCGACCGGCGCTTCGCCCTTGATGATCGCAGCCACCTGCTGCACCGTCTCCAGCGCCTGGTGCTCGATCGCCTGCGGCGTCAACCCGCCGATATGCGGCGTGGCGATCACGTTCCGCAGCTTTGCCAGTTCCGGCATCGGCATCTGGTCCGGCGCGCGGCCGACATCCAGCGCAGCGCCCGCAATCCGGTTGTCGCGCAATGCCGCGGCGAGCGCGGCCTCATCGACCAGATTGCCGCGCGAGAGATTGATGAAGAAAGCGTGCTTCTGCATCCGCGCCAGCGCCGCCGGCCCGATCAGGTTTTCGGTCTGCTCATTGGCGATCGCGAGGCAGACGACATAGTCGGCGCCAGCGAGGAGATCATCGAGTGGGAGTTGTTTGATGTCACGATCGTCAACCGTCGCGAAGGGATCGGCGACCATCACCTCCATGCCGAGCGCCTTCGCCAGCGGCGCGAGATAGCGACCGATGCTGCCATAGCCGATGATGCCGATCCGGCTGCCGGACAACTGCCGCCCCATCTTCACTTCAGGCTTGCGGCCGGCGTGATAGTCCGCAGTCGCGTGCGAGACGCCGCGCGCGAGATCGACCATGAAGCCGATCGCAAGCTCGGCCACCGCCGGGACGAAGCCGGGCGAGGCGCGCGTCACCAGCACGCCGACTTTGGACGCGGCCGCGACATCGATGTTGCGGATGTCGACCGCGCAGCGGACCATGGCGCGCAGTTTCGGCAATTGCGGAAAGATCTCGCCCCTGCCCTCAGTCACGCGGTCGGCGACGATGATGTCGACATCCTGCGCCGTATTCACAAGGCCGGCCGCATCGAGCGCTTCGGCTCCTTCGTGCAGCTTGACGTCGGCGATGGCCTGCAGTCCTTGCAGTGCGCGCTCGCCATAATATTGCCGCCGGAAGTCGGGCGTCGGAGTGAGCAGGACTTTCAAGATTTCCTCGAATCAATAACCGAAGGCGCGCGGCAGGGCCGTCGAGATCGCCGGCACGAAGGCGACCACCAAGAGGCACAGGAACAACAGGCCGAGATAGCCGAGGATCGGCTTGACCGTCTGCTCGATCGGTACATTGCCAATCAGGCAGGCGCCGTAAAGTCCCAATCCGAGCGGCGGCGCAAACAGTCCGATTCCCATCGCAATGACCAGCACCACGCCGAAATGCAGGGGATCGACGCCAAGTTTGACAGCAACTGGCAGCAGCAGCGGGCCGAAGATGATCAGCGCCGCCGCACCCTCCAGCACCGAGCCCATTACGATCAGCACCGCGATCGACAGCAGCATGAACAGCCAGACGCCGTTGGTTTTCGATAGCGCCAGCATCATGTCGCCGACCATATGCGGCACCTGCTGCAGCGTCAGAATGAACGCGAGCGATTGCGCGGCCGCGACGATGAACAGCACCAGCCCCGAGCGTGTCGCGGCGTGCACGAAACTTTGCGCGGCCGATTTCATGCCGAGTTCGCGGAACACCACGGCGCCGATGACGATCGCATAGAGCGCGGCGAAACCGGAGATTTCGGTTGCGGTGGCAAAGCCGCTCTTGAAGCCAAAGAAGATCATGAAGATGAGGCCGAAAGAGGCGATCGCGCCGGTCCATAGACCGGACACCTCCGTGCGCGCTGGCGCGTCGTCGGTCGGCGACGGCCGCTTGCCGAAAATGATGGAGACCGCGATCAGCGCCAGCGCCATCAGCCCGGCCGGGAAGATCCCGGCGACGAACAGACCGCCGATCGAGAGGTTGGCGACGAAGCCGAGGATGATCAGGTTGATGCAGGGCGGAATGGTTTCGGCCATGACCGCAGACGCCGCCAGCAGCGCCACCGCGCTGCCGGGATTCTGTCTCGTGCGCCGCGCCGCAGGGATCAACACCGAGCCGACGGCGGCGACGTCGGCCATCTTCGAGCCCGATATGCCCGAGAACAGCACCATGGAGGTGACCATCACGACATTGAGCCCGCCGCGCAGATGGCCTACCGCACGCTGCAGCAGCTCGATCAGGCGCACCGACATGCCGTTGGCTTCCATGAGGTAGCCGACAAGGATGAAGAACGGGATCGCGAGCAGCACGAAATTGTCGATGCCGCGTGCCATCTGCTGCGCGAAAATGACGCCGGGCAGCGTGCCCTCGACCCAGATGAAGGTCAGCGCCGCGAGCGCCAGCGCAAAGCCGATCGGCAGGCCGCCGAACAGCGTGACAAAGAAGCCGACCAGCATCAGCGTGCCCGACGACGGCACCGAGTTTGGCGCAAGCGCGTCCCAGGCGAGATAGAGGCCAGCGACCAATGCGGCGACGATGATGCCACCGATCATGTCGCGCAGCGGTCGCGCGCGGAGGATGTCGAGCGCGAAGATGGTCATGAACAGCGCACCGACGCCCATGGGATAGAACGTCAGCTCCAGCGGCAGGCCGGAGCCGGTGGTCTGGCCCGCCGTGAGCCCACCAAGCTTGAGCGCGTTGAAGGCGACATAGCCCGCGATAACAGTCATCAGCACCGCGGCGAAAGAATCGATCACGGCGCGGGCGCGCGCCGGCAGCCTGTCGACAAAGAACGCCACGCCGGGATTGTCGCCGCGGGCGAGCGCACTCGCCGCACCGAAGAAGCTCGAGCCGACCATCAGCCCGCGCGCGACGTCATCGGACCATTCGACGGGCGCGTTGAACCAGTAGCGCAACATCACCGAGACGCAGACGACCAGAAGATCGGCCGCCAGCATGAGCGCGGCAATGGCGTCGCTGATCGCGAGCAGCGCGGTGATGATCCAGGGCCGCGCGACCGGCACCAGCGGCGCGGATTTGATGTCCGCTACCGGACCACTCGCCACCGCGCCCGACGTCATTTTTCCTACCTCAGGCCTGGGTCGCGCGGATCGCGTCCACCACCGCCTTGGCCTCGGGGTGCGCCTTGATGAAATTATCGGTCTGCGGCAGCACGCGCTTGCGGAACGCTTCCTTGTCGCATTCGACGACGACGACGCCCTTCTCCTGGAGGGTGGTGAGCGCCTCCTTCTCGACGCCAAGGCCATGGGCGCGGCTGTCGACCGCCGCCTTCTTCGCGGCATCGAGAAAACCTTCGCGCAGCTTGGGGTCCATGCGCTGGAATGTGGCGTCGCTGAAATAGATCGAGAGCGGCGAGAAGATGTGCTGGGTCAGCGCATAGTTCTTCGCGGTCTCGTAGAACTTGCTGGCGAGGATGGTCGGCGGATCGTGCTCGAGCCCGTCAAGCACGCCGGCCTGCAGCGCGGTGTAGATTTCGCCGAAGGCGAGCGGTGTCGCGGCCGCGCCCATCAGCCGCAGGCATTCGGTGATGATCGGATTTGGCAGCGTCCTGATCTTCAGCCCCGCGAGATCTTCCGGCGTCGCTACCTTCTTCTTCGACAGCACGCTGCGTGCGCCGAAATTATAGGCCCAGGCGATGATGCGAATGTTGGCGCCCTTGAGCAGCGCGTCCTCGATCGGCTTGGCCGCGCCGGCGTCGAAGGCCTTGGTCTGCTGCTGATAGCTGGTGAAGAGATAGCCGAGATCAAAAGTTCCGACCAGCGGCACCAGATTGGCCGAAATCGACGAACCCGACACCATCAAGTCGATGACGCCGAGCTTGACCGAATTGATGACGTCGATTTCCTGGCCGAGCTGGTTGTCGGGGAAGAAGGTGACGTCGATCTGCTCGCCGAGGCCGTTCGCCTTGATGCTTTTCACCAGGTTGTCGTAGTAGACGCGGCCATTGGCATATTTGGGATCGTTCGGCAGCGACGAGGAGCATTTCAGCTTCAAGGTCGCAGCCTCGGCGCGACCAATGATCGCAGGCGAGAGAGCGAGCCCGGCGGCTGCGGCGGTCGACGATTTGATGAATGTGCGACGGCTAAACGGCGCAATCTTCATTGATGCATCCTCCCCGGTGTGCTTTTGGCCTGCGATCATCGCCGCAGCTTGTTGATTCAACTGTAGGGCCAAATCAACGATGCGGGCAAGGCCGGCACCCGGAGCGTCCATTCCCGATCCTGTATCGATCGATGCCGTTCGCGCATCGATCCGTAGAGCGCGACGGGATTGAGATGATCGTCATCGCGCTCTGGATTCTTGTTTGCACATGATCTCCGCGCAAATGCTTCGCGTTTGTCGCGAGGGAAAACCACTTCACACTTTTCCGGATCATGCGCTACGACGGCTCCAGCGCGTGGCTCTCATGGCCGAAATAGGCGCGCTCCAGCCGCTTCGGCAGGTCGCTTTCGCTGGTCGGCGCTTCCAGCGCGATGTGGCCCTGCACCAGCGCATAGACGCGGTCGGCGGCGGCGAGCGCTTTCTCCAAAAGCTGCTCCACCAGCAGCACCGCGGTTCCCTGCTTCTTCAACTGCGCGATCACGTTGAGCACGCGGTCGACCAGCACCGGCGATAATCCCGCGGAAGGTTCGTCCAGCATCAACAGCAGCGGCCGCCGCACCAGCCCCTGCGCCACGGTCAACATTTGTTGCTGGCCGCCGGAAAGCGCGCCGCCGCGCTCGTGGCGCTTCTCGGCGATCTCCGGGAAAAACGACAGTGCCTCCTCGACGCGCGACGCACGCTCGCTGCGTGGCAGGTCGTAGGCCGCAAGCAGGAGATTGTCGGTGACGGAAAGCTGCGTGAACACGCGATGGCCCTCGATCACGTGCACGAGGCCCGCACGCGCCGATTCGCGCGGCGTGGTTCTGCTGAAATCGTGGCCATCGAAGGCTACCTTCCCGGCATTGATCGGCAACAGGCCGGAAACCGCCCGCAGCAGCGTGGTCTTGCCGGCGCCGTTGGGGCCGAGCAGCGCCACCACCTCGCCGGCCGCCACCGAGAGATCAACGCCATGCAGCACGCGGATCTTGCCGTAACCGGATTCCAGCGCGCGCACGGTGAGCAGGGATTCAGCCGCCGAGGTAAGCACTGACCACCTCCTTGTGGACGCGAATTTCGGCGGGCGTTCCGGCCGCGAGAATCCGGCCGAGATTGAGCACCGTGATCTGATGGCAGATGTCGAAGATCAGGTCGGCGTGGTGCTCGACCAGGAGCACGCCGGTGCCGCGTGCGGTGATCGCCTTGATCAATTCGGCCAGCCGATCGATCTCGTCGCCGGACAAGCCCGCGGCCGGCTCGTCGAGCAGCAGAAAATCCGGATCGAGCATCAGCGCGCGGGCGATCTCGATGAAGCGCAGTTCGCTGTGCTGCAACCGGTCGGCACGCACGTCAGCGAGCGTCTCGAGACCCACGACGCCGAGCAGCGCCCGCGCCTTTCCCGCCAGCATCCGCTCGTCCTGCGCATTGCGCGGCAGCGCCAGCAGCGCCTCGAGGAACGTCGCCCGGCCCTCGACCGTGCCGCCGATCATCACGTTCTGCAGCACCGAAGCCTCGCCGATCACGCGCGGGGTCTGGAAGGTGCGGGCGATGCCGCGCGTTGCGCGCAGCGCCGGCATTCCCGGCGGCAGTGTGTCGGTGCCAAGCGTCATCGTGCCGGCCTTGGCCGCGTAATAGCCGGAGATCACGTTCAGCGTCGTGGTCTTGCCGCTGCCGTTCGGACCGATCAGCCCGTGGATCTGCCCCGGCGCGACATCGAGGTCGAGGCCATCGATCGCTTTGACGTTGCCAAAACTCAAGGAGACGCCGCGCAGCGCCAGCGCCCTGTCGGCCTTGCTCCGGCGCACGATATCGGCGAGCGCGGTGGGACGCGGCACGATGGCGCGGTTGCTCGCGAGCGGCCGGCGGTTGCGGAAATCGAGCAGGGCCGCAATGCCGCCGGGCATCACAAGCACGATCAGGAGCAGCAGCACGGCATAGAGGAAGGTCGACCACGCCGCCAAGGGTGCCGCGATCTCCGGCAGGATGGTGAGGATGATGGTGCCGAGCATCGGCCCCATGATCGAGCCGCGGCCGCCGATCAGGATGGCGATGAAGAACAGCACCGACAGGTCGAAGGTGAAGGCGTCCGGCGTGATGTAGGTCTGCAGGCTCGCGAACAGGCCGCCGGCGACCGCGGCGCAGGCGCCGGCCAGCAGGAAGATCGCGATCAGCATCTTCGGCTTGGAGATGCCGGTCGCCTCCGCTGCCACTTCCGCGTCGCGCACCGCGATCAGCGCGCGGCCGAAGCGGCTGCGCGCGACATTGGCGCTGAGCCAGGTGGTGAAGGCGGCGATGCCGACGCAGAGGAAATAGAAGCCCCAGGCGGTGTTGAACGGCGGCGGAAATTCGGGGCCGGCGATGCCGATGCCGCCGCCGGTGACGCTCTGCCAGGCCAGCGCGATTTGCGTCACGATGGTCGCAAAGCCCAGCGTCGACATCGCGAAATAGAAGGTGCGCAGCCGTAACGCAGGGAGGCCAACGATGACGCCGAAGATCGCGCCGACAATGGCCGCGATCGGCAACGCGGCGAATACCGGCACCGGCGGCACCACATTGCCGGCGACCAGCACGCTGGTGGTGTAGGCCCCTAGCGTCAGCAGCGCGACATAGCCGATGGCGAGATGGCCGGCGAAGCCGACCACCAGGTTGAGGCCGGAAACCAGCACCCAGTAGATCGCCATCCGGGTGCCGATCAGCGCCCAATAATCATTGCCGACCAGCGGCAGGATCAGCGCCAGCGCGAGCATGCCGAGGAACGGCGCGACATGCGGCAGCGCCGCGCGCCAGGTACCGGATTCGGCTCTGCCGGCATCGCTCCGCTCAGATGAGGCGGTCACCACGGCCATCATACTCTCCGTGCCGTGGCGCCGCCGAACAGGCCTTGCGGCGCCGCGAGCAGGACCACAATGAACAGCGCGAACACGGCGACGGAAGAAAAGATGCCGCCGACCAGGAAATTCGCGGCCTGCTGGAACAGGCCAAGCGCCAGGCCGCCGACGATGGCGCCGCGGTTGTTGCCGAGGCCGCCGAGCGCCACCGGCACGAAGCCGTAGAAATTCAACAGCGCGCCATTGGCGAAGAAGGCGAGCAGCAACTCGCCGCCGGAAAATCCGGCGACGCCGCCGATGATGCCCGCCAGCGCATAGCTTGCGATGCGCAGGTTGCGCTCGGGGAGGCCCAGCGCCCGCGCGGCGAAATTGTCTTCGGCAATCGCCAGGAACGCGCGGCCGACCAGGGTACGGCGGTAGAGATATTCAAGCGCCAGGATGGTGACCGCGCAAGCGAGCACCGGCAGCCAGAATTTCTCGTCCCACACCCCGCTGCCGAGTCCGATCAGCCGCGGAAAGGGCTGCGGCTCGGTGCCCCACTTGATCGCCGCTATCTGCTGGATCATCAGCGCCACCGCCAGCGTCGACAGCACGTAGAGATGCTGGTCGAGGCTTTTCAGCACCGGCCGGACCGCGACGAACTCCGTAATGATGCCGATGATGGCGCAGCACAACAACGTCAGCAGGAAGCCGGCGATGAGCGGCATGCCGAGCTTGAGCGTGAACATCGAGCCGAACACGCCGCCGAGCATCGCAAGCTGGCCCGCGGTAAAACTCATCACCCGCGAGGTCGAGAACATGGTGTTATAGGTGACGCCGACGAGCGCGTAGATCGCGCCCGACGCCAGTCCCGCTGCGATGATGGAGGCGAGCATGGGCGTGCCCCTCGCCTATCTATCAGGAGTATCCCGGCGCCAGCGCGAACGTGCCGTTCTTCGCCGTGCTCGCTTCCGACATCACGACCTCCTCGGTCAGGTAGCCGTTATGCTGCGTCGGCGACCAGGTATAGTTGCCGAAATAGCCGGGATATTTGCTCTGCGCATTGAGGAAGGCAATGATGCCCGGCCCGTCGGTCGAGCCCGAGGTCTCGACCGCCTTCGCGAACAGCTCGATGGCATCGATGCCGCCGGCGACCCACCACAACAGCGTGTCGTTCAGCGCGACATTGGCCTTCTTCAGCCTCGCCACCAGTTCTTCACTCTTGGGCGGCAGCTTGCCGGAGGCATCATAGCTGCAGCTCTTGTAGCCGATGGCATACACCTTCTTCCAGTTCTCCGGCTTCTCGACGAGGCCGGCGAGCTCGCCCGACGCCATCGAGGGATGGCCGACGAACGGCACGTCCCAGCCCATCGCCGCGCGGGTGTTGAACATGCGCGACTCCCCGCCGGTGGAGACGCTCCACACCACGATCGCCTCGGCGCCGGCATTCTTCATGCGCAGCATGTCGGGGGTCATGTCGGGCTGGGTCGCATCGATATTGGCGGAGTAGACCACATCGGCGCCGTCCTTCTTGAACGCCGCGACGGAGGCACCGACCGCGGTCACGCCATAGCCGGTGGTGTCGCCGACCACCGCGACTTTCTTCACCTTGAGGATGTTGAGGCAGTAGTTGCGCACCGCGTCATCCCACTGATTATTCGACGGCGCCATGCGGAAGGCGTTGGGATATTTGGTGACGTCGATCAGCGACTCGACCACGCAGGGATGGATGTTCGGCATTTTGGCTCGCGCCATGATCGGCGTGGTCGCGAGCGCCTCGCCCGAATTGAACGGCCCCCAGATGCAGTTCACCTTGAGCTGGCTGATCATCTCCTGGGTGGCGTTCACGGCCTTGGTCGGATCGCCCTGGGTGTCGCGCATCACGATCTCGATCTTGCGGCCCTTGACGCCGCCGGCGGCGTTGATGGCGTCGACCGCGAAAGCGACGCCGCGGTTGAAACCCTGTGTCGGCGCCGAGGCCGGGCCGGTGATCGCCGCGAGATTGCCGATCTTGATCGTTTCGGACTGGGCAATGGCCGGAGCCGGAAAAGAGGAAAAGGATGCCGCACCCAATGCACCGGCGCTGCCCAATAATACGTCACGACGTGAAATAGCCATCATAATGCTCCCGTTTGTTTCCTTTGCGGCGTCCGTCTTTGGCTCGCGGGCGTCCGTTGCGCTTTATTCTTGACCCTCACCCCAAAATTTCGGCTGAGGCGTGATTTATCTGGCGGCCAAGTTGAACCTGATGCGCGGCGAATGTCCAGAGCCTCCCGGTCGCATCGAGCGACGCGGACTTCCGTGCGATACAGCCGAATTTCGGACAGCCCGTCTCCGCTGTCATGCCCGTCCAGTAGTATATCTCCGCATGGGCACGACGCCTCGGGAATACTGGATGCCGGCGGCGCGCCGAGGGTGAGTTGTCAGAAGAAACTTGCAGGGTGGGCAAAGGCGCGCTTGCGCCGTGCCCACCGCGTGTCGACAGCATGGTCCTGAACTGGTGGGGCACGCTTGCGCTTTGCCACCCTGCGATTCCGATTCGAGTTCAAACAGCTGTCATTGCAACGAGCGTCCGCATTCTCGCGGCATGAAATGCCCGAGTTGCGCATCGTGCATGTCCCTCGAGAGAAAGAGGGCGCAGGGAAAGCCGGGTGCACGCCGCACCCGCAGCCTCGTGTGCGTAGGTGGAAAGCACACGAGTGTAGTCACCACGGATACACCGCAACACCACGGCATTCCCTGCGCGATGGCTCCACGACTTATAACGCGCTCTCCCCGGTGTCCGGGCTTGATAGCCACCGTCGCTCGTGAAATCGTCCACGAACTTGATCCCGGCGTCGGGAGATCAGGACCACACGCCTTCGCCGCACGCATTGCACCGCTCGTCGGGCGAGCCAACGCGTCCATCGCATCCCGCACCACGTTTCGTGACGATCGCGATGCGCCCTCTTCATCAGGCGCGGAACGGCGCAACCATACGCCTGATTTGCGCTTCTGAAAAAGCGAAATATTTTTCGCAGGAAGACTTGACATGATTTCGGAAAATCAGCCCGTCGGGCAAATCAGTTCGCGTGGGGCGCGCGCGAAATCGACCTGCCAGGCCGACGCGACGTCACACGAAAGCCGCCTCTGATTGCCCGCCGGTCATACGTGCGGATCGTTCATTTGATGCAAGTTCTGGCTTGTTTATCAGCGACGCCTTGCCGCAATCGTAGGACCCAGGCCTCATTGCCAGCGGGCGTGTTGCATCCCGCAAAATCCGCGCGGCGGTCCGGAGAGCGCGAGCTTTGATCCATGTCAACCCAACATCCGTATTCCCCGCAAAGTGCTGAAAGGCGGCTCGCATCTGTGCGCGCCGAACTACTGCCGCCGCTACCGCCCGGCCGCGCGCCACGCCGAGCCGGTCGATACCTCGACCAGCCATGTCGGGTTCCGCTGCGTGGTGCGGAAGCCAGCCAACGTCGATCTCCAGCCGTCATGAGGACCGTCCATCACATGCAGGGAGTGTCAAAATGAGCGATAAGGCCAAGGACAAGACTTCCGAAACCGCGACTGGCGGCCCCTCGTCCATCGACCGCCGCAATCTCCTGCTCGGCACCTCCACGCTGGTCGCCGCCGCAACGCTCACTTACGAGGCGCTGGCGCAAGCGCAGAAGGCCGCGCCCGCAGCCGCCCCGGCCCCATCAGGCGGCCGCAACCCGAACATCCTCGTCATCTTCGGCGACGACATCGGCCAGACCAACATCTCGGCCTATTCCTTCGGACTGATGGGCTATCGCACACCGAACATCGACCGCATCGCGCGCGAAGGCATGATGTTCACCGACTATTACGCCGAGCAGAGCTGCACGGCGGGACGCTCGTCCTTCATCACCGGCCAATGCACCCTGCGCACAGGTCTGTCCAAGGTCGGGATACCCGGCGCAACCGTCGGCCTGCAGGCGCGCGACGCCACGATTGCCGAACTGCTCAAGCCGCTGGGCTATGCCAGCGGACAATTCGGCAAGAACCATCTCGGCGACCGCAACGAATATCTGCCGACCGTACATGGCTTCGACGAGTTCTATGGCAATCTTTATCACCTCAACGCCGAGGAGGATCCGGAATCACGCACCTATCCGCGGGACCCGGCCTTCCGGCAGGCCCTCGGGCCGCGCGGCGTGCTGCACTGCAAGGCTTCGGACCGCGATGATCCGACCGAACAGCCGCGCTGGGGCAAGGTCGGCAAGCAGACCATCGAGGACACTGGCGCGCTCAACAGCAAGCGGATGGAGACCATCGATGACGAAACCTCCGCGGCCGCCATCGACTTCATGCAACGGCAGGTCCGCGCGAACACGCCGTTCTTTTGCTGGTTCAACTCCACTCGCATGCACTTCCGCACGCATGTACGGGAATCGCATCGCGACAAGCCGGGACTGACGTCGCGAACCGAATATGCCGACGGCATGATCGAGCACGATGCGACGATCGGCCAGATTCTCAAGGCGCTCGATGAGCTGGGCGTCGCCAACGATACCATCGTGCTCTACACGACGGACAACGGTCCGCACCAAAATTCATGGCCCGATGCTGGCACCACGCCGTTTCGCAGCGAAAAGAATACCAACTGGGAAGGCGCCTTCCGCGTACCATGCCTGATCCGCTGGCCGGGACGGATTCAACCTGGATCAATCTCGAATGAAACGATCAGCGGGCTCGACTGGCTCCCAACCCTGATGGCGGCGGCCGGCGATCCCGACATCAAAACCAAATTGCTGAATGGCTATCAGATCGGGGGTAAAACCTACAAGATACATCTCGACGGTTATAATCAGCTTCCCTACCTCACGGGACAGCAGGCGAACGGCGCGCGCAAGGAGTTCGTCTACTTCAACGACGATGGCGACCTCGTCGCCTTGCGCTACGAGAATTGGAAGATTGTTTTCGAGGAGCAACGCGCGACGGGCACGCTGCGGATTTGGGCCGAGCCTTTCACCAAGCTGCGTGTCCCGAAAATGTTCGACCTCCGGTCGGACCCCTACGAGCGCGCCGACATCACGTCGAACACCTACTACGACTGGTTCATGGCCAACGCGGCACCGTTCCTTGCGGCACAATCCGTCGTCGGCCCGTTCCTGGCGACATTCAAGGACTATCCGCCAAGCCAGCGGCCGTCGAGCTTCAGCATCGACCAGATGGTGGAGAAGATGCGGCAGAGCTTTGAGGGCGTGCAAAGCAATTGATGAAGCCATGCATTCGAAGACAGGAACGTGAGTTTTTCGGTCGGCGGCGGCCTGACCTGCAGCGCCACCAATCCCTGCCTGTAGCATCGACCCGGGTGACCTTTGCGATTTCGCCGAAGGCGCCGGAGCCGCCGCTGTCGAAGCCAGCCGGAAATATTGACGAAGGCGTGGCCGGCGCGTGCCTCGCCCGTTACCGGCTCCGGAAATGCTGTAATCTCCCGGCGAACGAACCAAGGGGAGGATTCGCAAGCGATGGCGCAAAATGCACGGGCGCAAAAATCATGGCTGCTGTTTTCCTCGCTCGCCACCTGGCAGCCCGCCTTCCTGCCCGGCGATCTGATCGCCGGTTTGACGCTGGCGGCGATCGCCATCCCCGAGCAGATGGCGACCGCGCGGCTCGGCGGCTTCGCGCCGCAGATCGGCTTCTTCGCCTTCATGGCGGGCTCGATCGGCTTCGCCATGCTCGGTGGCAACCGTTTCCTCTCCTGCGGCGCCGACTCCACCATCACGCCGATCTTCGCCGGCGGCCTTGCCGCAATCGCCGCGACCGGCTCGCCCGATTATCAGGCACTCGCGATCGCGCTGGCTCTGATGGTCGGCGTGATGCTGGCTTTGAGCGGCGTCTTCAAACTCGGCGGCATCGCCAATTTGCTGTCGGTGCCGGTGACGGTCGGCTTTCTCGCCGGCATCTCCGTGCATATCATCGTGTCGCAATTGCCCGGCGTGCTCGGGGTGGAATCGCCGGGCGGACCAACGCTGGATCGTATTGCTGCGATCGCGCGCGAGCTTGGCCACGCCAATCCCTATACGCTCTGCATCGGCTTTGGCGTGCTGGCGGCGGTGTTCGTCTGCGAGGCGATCAATGCGAAGATTCCCGGCGCGCTGATCGGCCTCGTCGCCGCGACCTTGGCGGTGATCTTCGCCGGCCTCGAGGCCAAGGGCGTGAAGGTAGTCGGCACGGTGCCGGCGACGCTGCCGAAGCCGACCTTTCCCGACATATCGCCGGAGCACTGGGTTCACCTGGTCCCGCTCGCCTTCGTGATCACGGTGGTGGTGATGGTGCAGACCGCCGCCACAACCCGCTCCTTCCTGTCCGATCCCGACCAACCCGCCGACGTCGACCGCGACTTTCTCGGCGCCGGCGCCGGCAACGTGCTGGCCGGCATCTTCGGCGCGTTTCCGGTGGATGCCAGCCCGCCCCGCACCGGCATCGTCGCCGAGACCGGCGGCAAGTCGCAGGTCGCCGGCCTTGCCGCCGCTGCCATCGTGCTAGCGCTGCTCGCCTTCGGCACCGGGCTATTGCAGCGCGTGCCGGATGCGGCACTCGGCGGCATCCTGCTGTTCGTGGCGCTGCGCATCATCCGCGTGAAGCAGATCGTCACGATCTTTCACGAGTCGCCGGCCGAATTCCTGCTGATCCTCGCCACCGCAGCGCTGATCATCGTGCTACCGATCCAGCAGGGCGCCGCACTCGCCATCATCCTGTCGCTGCTGCACGGCATCTGGAGCACGACGCGCGCAAAACTCGTCGAGTTCGAGCGCGTGCCGGACACCACGATCTGGTGGCCGGCGCATCCGCACATCACCGGCGAGCGCGTGCCCGGCGTCGCCGTGGTCGGCCTGCAGGCGCCGCTCTCGTTCCTCAACGCCCCGAGCTTCCGCAGCGACGTGACCCGCGTCGTGAAGGCTGCGCAGCCGAAGCTGCTGGTGCTGGAAGCAAGCGGCATGGTGGAGATCGACTTCACCGCCGCGCAGGTGCTGCATGACCTGCTCAAGGCCTCGCGCGAGGACGGCGTCACCGTCGCGGTGGCGCGGCTGGAATCGACCCGCGCGCAGGACGCGTTCGAGCGGTTCCGGATTTACGACGCACTGCCGAGGGAGCACGTGTTCCACAGCGTGGAGGAAGCGGTGCGGAAGCTGGCCAAAGCGCGATGACGATTCAACCTGATCTCATCGCGCTTTGGGGTGACGATCTCAAGCGAAGACAAACCACATGGCTGCGGCCAGCAGCAAAACGAGCCAGATGATCGAAATCTCGAACCAGTAATCCCTGCGTGTCACCACTGCCTCGTCGGGGTGAATGAAGATTGCCGGTCAGGGGCCCCCCGAAGCTGCCTGGACTCTGCTCGGGTGCTCCGCCGCCCGCATCAATGGACCGCTTGCTTCGGCCTCCCGCAAGCACGTTCGCAGGATCCGGATCGGCCTATCGATCTGAATTCGTGCGATTTTGAAACGGGGCGAAGCGTGGGATTTTCCGAAGGTGGCTAGAGCGTGATGACTTTTCTTCGAATCGTCATCCCGCTCTACCTTTTTGTTTGAGCATGATCTCCGCGCAAACGCTACGCGTTTGTCGCGAGGGAAAACCGCTACACACTTTTCCGGATCATGCTCTAGCGATATCCGCCAATTGCCGGGATGTGGACGCCTGGCGTGACGAGCCTCTTGGGTTCTCCGTTCGACATCACGGCTGCAGCGCCGGAAAATCCCGCAGCACGGGGTCGCGGATCGCGGGGGACTGGATGGCGCGGAACAGGATCTTTGCCGTCTTCAGGTCGCCCGCCTTGAGGCAGAGCTCGACGATCTCGCGCACGGCGGCATCGCGCATCAATTCGTCCGACACCTTCATCGCCAGTTCCATCGCGGCCCTGGCGGCGCACTGGTAACGCTCGCTTTCGAGCTCGAACTTCTTCTGGGCCGATTTCCTGCCGTCTTCGGCGCAGGCGGCAACGACGGCGGCGCTGTCAGCGACAGAACGGCAGATGTTGCGGATCCTCTCCGCGGCCTCGATGTCGCCAAGCGGCGACGGGACAGCTTCTTCCCAGGCCTCTTTGGGCTTCTCCTTGCCGAACCAACGCATTGCTCGCCCCGCCATGCCATGATCGTGCAATCACCACATCGCCTCTCCGCTGCAACGGATCAGCATAGAGGACGGCCCTGCTATCGGCGAGCCGCTTTTCTGGCGTGAATCTGCTTGACCTCGTCAGCTCGTGCGCTTTGCCCCAATCGTGTCGAATTGGGTTTTCTGTTCATCGCTCAGCGTTGCGAAGAAAGCGTCCAGCGCCGGCCGCACCCACTTGATCGCGTCCAGCATGGCGTCAAGCCTGGTGTCGGCAGTCGCAAGCCGATCGGGCGGGGTGAGGTCATCGTCGGGCTGGCAAGCGAAATTCAGCGTGTTTCTGGCGTACGCATTCATGCGGGAAAGCGCGTCCAGATCCTCGCGCTGCACGTCGCTCAAGTGCAGCTTGGCCTCGATCTCGGCGGCCGGCCATTGCAGCGTCTCGGGCGGCGTGCAGCTTTGGGCCGCGGGGACCTTGGGTGCGAATGGCGCGCGCTGATCGCTCAGCGCGGCGAGTTCCGCTTTCTGATCGTCGTCCAACGACTCGTAGAATTCCTCGAATGGCGTTCGTACGCGTGCGATCGCGGATTTCATCGCCTCCAGACGCTGCTGCATCGCAGCCAGCCTGCCTGACGGCGTGGACGCAGCCTCGGTCGGGCACGCCGCATGGATGGTCTGGGCGGCCTCGACCACTGCTTTGCGGAGATCGTCCAGCATCGAGTGCTGCTCCCCGCTCAGCCGCATCGACTGCCTGATCTGCTCGATCGGGAGACTGACAAGCTCGCCGGCGTGATCGCTGCAGGCTCGCGCCAGCGAGGGGAACCTGCGAAACGCTCGGCCCTGCGGAGGCGAAACGTAGCGGGCGAGTTCATCCTCGTCGTAGGGCGTGAAGATCGCGGCGTAGATATCGCGATAGCCGTAGCCCCAGAAGCCCATCCCGTCGCCCCAAAAAGCATAGTCATAGATGTCGTAAACGGCGAACGGCCAGAACAGCGGGCCCACCCATCCATACCCGCCATCGCCGTGCTGCCACCATCCGCTCGCGCCACGCTGGCCGTGCCAGCCTGCCAATGCGGCACCGGCGGCGACCTGCACCCGTGCAACCGGCCGCGTGATCCAGTCGGGGCTGCGGGTGACGTCCATACGCGGCGACGAGCCGGTCGCTTCCTCATGAAGGTTTGCGTATCTGACGCGCCCACCGCGCCGGCCATGCATGCCTCCCAGCGCTCCCCCAAGCGCCAGTGAGGCAACCGATCTCACAACGCCGATCGGCCCACCGCCAATGCGGATACGCAGGCCCCTTGCCTCGGCGGTGCTCGACGGCACGGTCGCCAGAAGCAACAAGGACGTTCCCAACGCGGCAATTCCAATAGGGAATTTCGACATGGCACCCTCGGAAGAGGCCCATCATCAACCGAACGCCCGATGGAACCAAAAGTTCCGGGCGGAAGCTAGGCCGCCGGCGCGATCTTTCCGGGATTGAAGATATTTTGTTCGATCAGGACGTGCGTCGCGGCCCGATGGCCTCGAACTGCGCCTTCTGCTCGTCATTCAGCGTGGCGTAGAAATCCTCAAGCGCGGCGCGCACCGATTTGACGCCGTCCAGCATCGTGTCGAGCCGCTTGCGGATCGCGGCCACGCGCGCCGGCGGCGTCATCAGGTCGCTGGGCTGGCACGCCGCCTTGAGGTCCTCGCTGACCCTCGCGCTGGTATCCTGGAGCACTCCCAGCGCAGCCCGTTGGGTGTCGTCGGGATGGAGCTTCGCTTCGATCTCGCTGCCCGGCCATGCCGGAGCAGCCTGCGCTGCGCCACAGTTCTGGACCAGCGATGGATTGGCGGTGTTGGACGCGGCCAGGCGGCGTTGATCTTCGGCAAGCGCGTTGAAGCGCGCCTTCTGTTCGTCGTCGAGCGAGCCATAGAATTTCTCCAGCGCCGGTTGCACGATGGCGACCGCGTTGACCATCGCCTCGACGCGCTGCTGCATGGCTGCGAGACGACCGGGCGCCGTGGCAGCGACCTGCGTCGGGCAGGAAACACGAATGATCTCGGCCGCCTGCATCGATGCATTGCCAAGTTCGTCGAGGCCTGCGCCTTGCGCCGGCGTCGGTTGCACGGCATCTGCGATCTGGTCGACCGGCAGGCCGGCGACCTCGCGACGGTCGCTGCCGCATAGCTGGTCGAGCGGTACGCCTCTCGCATGCCTTCGCCCTTGCGAGCGCTGCGGCAGATAGGCCGAGAGGCCGTCATAGCCATAGGGACCAAAGATGCCGGCATAGATGTCCGGGTAGCCGTAGCCCCAGAAGCCGAGGCCATC
>DATMNV010000111.1:0-43710 GCA_035568535.1 Bradyrhizobium sp. | reverse complement strand
GGTGAACGATGCCGACGATGTCGGAGACCAGCGGGGTGAAGTATTTGGCATCGATAGCGGACTTCAGGTAGCTGACATTGCCGCCGACGCCGGCAAAATCCTGCCGGAAGTCGACCAGCAGACCTTCCGTCGGGTTCTTGTTGTTGTCGAGCGTGTTGTAGTTCAGCGAGTAGCCGACCGCCGAGGTGATCGACGCGCCGCCGGCGAGTTCCTTACGCACCGGCAACGACGCTTCGCCGTCGCTGAAGCAGAACAGGCCGAGGCCCGTCGGGTCGACCGCACCATTCGCACCATTCGCCTGCACGAAAGCCGGCGTCGGATTGAACGGCAGGAAGCCTTGGTTCCCGACCACGGAGCCGCCAATGGTGTTGTTACAGTTGGCGAGAGTCTGCGGCAGCGTGATCTCCTGCCGCGTGATCGAATAGCGCAGCTGCAAGGACAGATCCTCGCGCAGCTGGAAGCCGAGCCGCGGGCTGAAGCCGATGGTCTTGGTGCCGTACGAGATGAAGCTGTTGGGCAGCTGCTGGCGGTAATAGGCGTCAAGGCCGAGCGCGACGCGGTAATCCAGCACATAGGGATCGATGTAGGACAGCGAGAGGCCGCGTGCATACTGACCGTAGGTCACCGCCGCCTTCGCAAACAGGCCGCGACCGAGGAAGTTGCGTTCGGAGATACTGACTTCGCCGAGCGCGCCGTCGGTGGTCGAATAGCCGCCCGAGACCGAGAAGTCGCCGGTGGATTTTTCCTCGAGATCGACGACGAGAATCACGCGGTCGCTCGAAGAGCCCGGCTCGGTCGATATCTTCACGCTCTTGAAGAAGTCGAGATTCTTCAGCCGGCGCTCGGCGCGGTCGACCAGCGCGCGGTTGTAGGCGTCGCCTTCGGACAGATCGAACTCACGGCGAATCACGTAGTCGCGGGTGCGGGTATTGCCGCGGATGTTGATGCGCTCGATATAGGTGCGCGGCCCTTCCTCGATGGCGAACACCACCGAGACGGTGTGGGCTTCGAAATTGCGGTCGCCGCGCGGGCGCACCACGGCGAAGGCATAGCCGCGACGCGACGCCTCGATCTGCATTTCCTCGACGGACTTCTCGAGCGCCTCGACGTTGTAGAGCGAGCCGACACCGACGCGCGAGTAGATGCGCAGCGAGCCGACATCGAGATTGGCGATGCTCGACTGGAAGTCGACGGAACCGACGCGATATTGCTGGCCTTCCTCGATCTTGAAGGTGACCATGAAGCCCTTGCGCTCCGGATCATATTCCGTGAGCGCGGCCACCACCTGCACGTCGGCAAAGCCGTGCTTCAGATAGAAGCGGCGAATCAGGTCGCGGTCGGCCTCGACGCGGTCGGGATCGTAGACGTCGTTGCCGCCGAGGAAACTCAGAAGGTTCGACTCGTGGGTCTTGATGATGTCCTTGAGGCGATAGGACGAATAATAGCTGTTGCCGACGAACTCGATGGATTTGACCGATGTCTTCGCCCCCTCCGTGATCGTGAACACGAGATCCACACGGTTGTTGGGCTGCTCGATGATCTCGGGCGTGACGGACACATCATAGCGACCGGAATGGCGGTAGATTTCCACGATACGCTGGGCGTCCGACTGCACCATGGGACGCGATAGGGTTCCGCGCGGCTTGGACTGGATTTCAGCTGTAAGCTGTTCGTCCTTGACCTTCTTGTTGCCCTCGAAGGCGACGCGGTTGATGACGGGATTCTCGATGACGGTGACAACGATCCTGCCGCCTGGACGGCTGATACTCACGTCCTGGAACAGGCCGGTTTCGATCAGCGCCTTCAGGCCGTCGTCGATCGAGGCGTTATCCAGCCTGCCGCCGGGTCCAGCCTTGAAGTAGGAACGGATCGTTTCGATCTCGACGCGGCGGTTCCCCACGACCTCGACGGAATTCAGCGTCTGCGCGGCCGCCTGCGAAGAGACAAGCGTCACCGCCAGCGGGCCAACCACCGGCACGGCGAACATGATCAGGGCGGCGACCAAGCCCCCCCGGACTCGCAATCCAAACTTCATGCGCGACGCGCCCTCGTCATTACCGTACCGGTCCGTACCCAAACGAGCCGGCAGATTCCCATCGTTGCCTTCGGTTGTAGCCAAATTCGCCGAGCCGGCAACTTACGATCTCCGTCCAATTCCAATTTCATTCCAAGACGTTGCCGATAGGCAACGTCACAAAAAAGCCGCGCTTCACGAGGCCGCCAGACGTGAACTCAGATGCAGGATGTCATGATAGGTCGCAAACACCATCAGCATCAGCACAAGCCCCAATCCGATGCGGAATCCCATCTCCTGCGCCCGTTCCGAAAGGGGGCGTCCGCGCACGGCTTCCACCGCATAGAACAGAAGGTGGCCCCCATCGAGCAGCGGAACCGGGAACAGGTTCAAGAGCCCGATCGAGATGGAAAGCACCGCGGAGAGGTGAATCAGTGCCGCAAGGCCGATGGTGGCGACCTGGCCCGAGATCTGGGCGATTCGCAGCGGTCCGCCGATCTGGTCGGCGGCTTCACGGCCGGTGAAGACGCCGCCGATATAGGCGAGCGTGCGGTCGACCACGAACCAGGTTTCCTTGATTCCCAGCCAAAACGCGGTGGCCGGATCGACGCGCTCGGTGACGGTATCACCGGGCGCGGTCTGGCGGGTGATGCCAAGCACCCCCAACCGCTGGGTATTGCCGAAGGCGTCCTTAACCTCACGCATTTGCGGCGTGCCGGTCAATGTGACGGTGCCGTCGCCGCGCTTGACCGTGAAGGTCAGGGTGTCACCGGCACGGGTGCCGACGATGCGCTGCATGTCGGTGAAGCTGTCGATCCTGCTGCCGTCGATCGAAGTGACGATATCGCCGACCTGGAACCCGGCGGTGGCGGCCGCGCTGTTGGCTTCGACCTTGTCGACGCGCGCGGTCGTGCTCGGCTTGCCAAAGAAGGTGAAGAGGCAGGTGAAGATCAGGATCGCCAGGATGAAATTGGCGACCGGGCCGGCGGCGACGATGGCCGCGCGCGGGCCCACCTTCTTGTGGTGGAAGCTGCCGGCGAGCTCTTCGTCCGTCATCTTGGCGAGCGCCTCGGCCGACGGCGTCGAAGCCTCGGTGTCGTCGCCGAAAAACTTGACATAGCCGCCCAGCGGAATCGCCGAGACCTTCCAGCGGGTGCCATGGCGGTCGTTGAAGCCGACAAGCTCCGGCCCGAAGCCGAGCGAGAACGTTAACACTTTCACGCCCGCCCAACGGGCGACCAGGAAGTGACCAAGCTCGTGAAAGAAAACAACGATGGTCAGGACGAACAGGAAGGGGACGACGTAGCCGACGAGCACATGGCTCAAGTTATTGAAACTATGCAGGAAAAATTCAGCCATTCGAATCCCCTCAATCGGAACCGAAAGGCCCCGCCCCAACCCTCTAAGATGCCTTTAAGGCAATTTGAGGCAATAGGGTGGCGGCCTTATTTCGTGCGCTATGGTCAACGGCTATGGCGTCGTCGGCCGACTCCAGCGGCGCCAGATTGCCGGAGCGAATCCAGGCTTCCAGGGTCGCTTCGACCAGTCGTGCGATGGCGCCGAATCTGATCTTGCCGGCGATAAAGGCCGCGACCGCCACCTCGTTCGCAGCGTTGAATACCGTAGTCGCGCCGCGACCGGTCCTTAATGATTCGTAAGCGAGTCGCAGCGCCGGGAACCGCTCAAAATTGGGTTCCTCGAAGGTGAGCTGGCCGATCTTGGCGAGGTCGAGCTTGGCCGAAGGTCCCTTGATCCGATCCGGCCAACCCAGGCAGTGCGCGATCGGGATTCGCATGTCGTGCACGCCGAGCTGCGCGACCACCGAGCGGTCGGAGAACTCGACCATGCCGTGCACGATCGACTGCGGATGTATCAGCACGTCGATTTCGTCCGCCGTTAGCGAGAACAGATGGGCCGCCTCGATCACTTCGAGGCCCTTGTTCATCATCGACGCCGAATCGATAGTGTTTTTCTGGCCCATGCTCCAGTTCGGATGCTTCAGCGCCTGCGCAAGGGTGGCTTGCTCTACGTCGGCAGCGGCCCAGGTGCGGAACGGTCCGCCTGACGCTGTGATGATGACCCGAACCAGCTCCTCGCGGTTTCCGGAGCCGAGCGCCTGGAACAGCGCATTGTGCTCGGAATCGGCAGGGAGAATGCAGGCGCCCGCCTTCAGCGCGCGCTGCATGAAGAAATCGCCGGCACAGACCAGGCATTCCTTGTTGGCGAGCGCGACGGTCGCGCCGCGATCGACCGCAGCAAGCGCGGGCTTCAGGCCGGCCGCGCCGCTCACCGCAGCCATCACCCAGTCCGCAGGTCGTGCGGCCGCTTCGATGATCGCGCTTTCGCCGGCGCCGCATTCGGTGCGCGTGCCGGCCAACGCTTCCTTCAATTCGTTGAACCGGCTCGCATCAGCGACTGCGACAAAGCGCGCGTCGAATTCCCTCGCGAGCGCAGCCAATCCCTGCACATTGCCGTTGGCGGTCAGCGCCTCCACCCGGTAGCGGTCGCGCGCGCCGCGCAGCAAATCCATCGTACTGTCGCCGATCGAGCCGGTGGCCCCGAGTACGGTGACGCTGCGTACAGCCGAGGCTGCGGTCTTGTTGTTACGCAAGGGAACTGCGCTCATTTGCTCACCAAACCATAAGAGCGCGGCCGACGCCATCCACGCCGCCCCGCAAAAATCCGAAAATTGCCGCCAGTGCGATCGCGGCAACAAAACCGTCCAGGCGATCCAGTAGCCCGCCATGGCCCGGAATTATGTGACTTGAGTCCTTTACGCCGAACCGGCGCTTGACGGCGGATTCGAACAGATCGCCGAATTGCGAGGCGATCGACAGCACCGCGGCGAGCAGCAGCATCGGCCAGATCCTGCCGAAGCCGAACGTGGCGAAGCCGGCCGCGACGACAAGGCTCGCCGCGAAACCGCCGAGCGCGCCGGCCCAGGTCTTTTTCGGACTGACCCGCGGCCAGAGTTTTGGTCCGCCGACGGCGCGGCCGGCGAAATATCCGCCGATATCGGTCGCCCACACCACCAGCAACACCAGGATCAGCGCGGCCAGGCCTTGCGCCTGATCAAGTCGGACCACGACGGAGGCCAGCAGCGCGATGGCGGCATAAAGAAAACCGGCGACGGTCCAGCGGCGCGGCTGGCGCGACAGCACGGCGACGCTCGCGAGCCCAATCGCAAGCATCAGCAGCGAAGCATCGATCTTGTCGAGCGCGAGGCCCAGCCCGGAAAGCGCCAGCGCGCCAATGCCCGCGATCACGACGGCCTTTCGGCGCGCCGCGCCCACCACCGTCAGCCATTCGATGTAGAGGCCGATGGTCGCTAGCGTCACCAGCGTGATCCACCACCAGCCGCCGGCATAGGCGGCTCCGATCGCAACCGGCGCCATCACCAACGCGGCGGCGACGCGCATCAAGAGATTGCGCGAATCCTGTCCGGCGACCGCGGCCGGCGCGGCTTCGTGCTCGCTCACGATCCGGTTTTCGCAACGAGCCCGCCGAACCGGCGCTCGCGTTTGCCGTATTCGGCGATCGCGCCCTCCAGCGCCGCCTTGTCGAAATCCGGCCAGTGGATCGGCACGAAGACGAGCTCGCTATAGGCCGCCTGCCACATCAGGAAATTCGACAGCCGCTGCTCGCCGCTGGTGCGGATGATCAGATCGGGATCGGGGATGTCGGGCGCGTCGAGATATTGCCCAAGCGTGTCGGCATCGATCGATGCGGGATCGCGCCTGCCCTCGGCGACCTCGCGCGCGAGCCGCTGGGCAGCGTTCGCGATTTCCTGCCGCGATCCGTAGTTGAAGGCGACGACGAGGGTGAGTGTGCTATTTTGCTTCGTCAGCTCTTCCGCTTCGCTCAGCAGCGCGCAGATATCGGGATCGAGGCCGGCGCGCTCGCCGATCACCCGCACCCTCACCCCGTCGCGATGCAGGGTCGCGAGATCGTTGCGGATGAAGCGCCGCAGCAGGCCGAAGAGATCGCCGATCTCGCTCGCCGGCCGCGACCAGTTTTCCGAAGAGAAGGAAAAGATGGTGAGATAGAGGATGCCGAGCTCATGCGCCGCGCGGACCACGCGGCGCAGCGCTTCCACGCCGCGGCGATGGCCTTCGGCGCGTGGCAGGCCGCGCGACGCCGCCCAGCGGCCGTTGCCGTCCATGATGATCGCAACATGCAGCGGACCGTCGGATCGGTCTTGTCCTTCCGTTGCGGGGACGGCGGCGTTCGACATTGGTCGATCCTTAGACGGTGAGGATTTCTTTTTCCTTGGCCGCAAGCAACTGGTCGATCTCCGCGATCATGCCATCGGTGGCCTTTTGCACGTCGGCCGCGAAGCGCTCCTGATCGTCCTCGGAGATCTCGTGGTTCTTCTCGAGCTTCTTCACGGTGTCGAGCCCGTCGCGGCGGACATGGCGGACAGCGACCTTGGCCGCTTCGGCGTATTTGTGCGCGACCTTCACGAGCTCTTTGCGGCGCTCCTCGTTGAGCTCGGGGATGCGCAGGCGAAGCACCTGCCCTTCGGTCGCGGGCGAGAGGCCCAAATTGGAATCGACGATTGCCTTCTCGACCGCCTTCACCATCGACTTGTCCCAGACCTGCACCGAGATCAGCCGCGGCTCCGGCACGCTGACGGTGGCGAGCTGGTTCAATGGCATGTGCGAACCGTAGGCCTCGACCTGCACCGGCTCGAGCATCGAGGCCGAGGCGCGGCCGGTGCGAAGGCCGCCGAGTTCATGCTTGAGCGACTGGGTCGCGCCCTGCATGCGGCGCTTCAACTCGTTGATGTCGAAATTACCCGTGGGCATAACGCTCTCCCCTTCCACAAAAGCTCTTGTCGAGGCGCCCGGCCGGAACAACTCAACCGGCGACGATGGTCCCGTGGCCTGTTCCGCGCAGAATCGCGCCTATCGAACCGGGCTCGGCGATCGAGAAGACGATGATAGGCAGCGACGTCTCGCGGGCAAGGGCGAATGCAGTCGCATCCATGACCTTGTAGCCCGCTTCGATCGCCTGCGAATGGGTCAGCCGGTCGAAACGCTTGGCGGAAGGGTCTTTTTTGGGATCGGCGCTGTAGACCCCGTCGACATTGGTCGCCTTCAGGACGGCCTTGGCGTCGATTTCGGCCGCGCGGAGCACGGCGGTCGTGTCCGTGGTGAAGAAGGGATTGCCGGTTCCCCCGCCGAGCAGCACGATCCGGCCCTCGGCCAAGCATTTGTGCGCTGCACTGCGGGTAAACAGGTCGCAAATCTCGGGCATCACAAAGGCCGACAGCGTCCGCGCCGGCGTGCCCTTGCGCTCGATCGCCGCTTCCAGCGCCAGGCAATTCATGACGGTCGCGAGCATGCCCATGGTGTCGCCGGTCGGCCGCGACACGCCACGCGAGGAGACCTCGACGCCGCGGACCATGTTGCCGCCGCCCACGACCACGGCGATCTCGGCGCCGAGTTTTTGCGCGGCGATCAGGTCGGAAGCGATTCGGTCGACGGTGGCCTGGTCGATTCCGGCACCGTTGCTTCCGGCAAGGTATTCGCCGGAAATCTTGATCACCACGCGACGATAGACCGGCTCCGCCATCGATGATTGCTTCCCTGTCCCGCGCGGCCACTTCCCTGGCGCGAGGCGCGCCTGAAGGATGAGCCGGCCCTTACTTCTTGCCGCTGGCGGCGGCGACTTCGGCCGCGAAGTCCGATTCCTGCTTCTCGATTCCCTCGCCGAGAGCATAGCGCACAAATCCGGTGATCTTCACCGGCGCGCCGACCTTGCCCTCAGCTTCCTTCAGCGCCTGGGCAACCGACTTGCCGCTGTCGTGGATGAAGGCCTGCTCGAGCAGGCAGACTTCCTTGTAGAAGGTCTTGAGGCCGGACTCGACGATCTTCTCAATCACGTTCTCGGCCTTGCCCTGCTGGCGGTACTTGTCGGCCAGCACGTCCTTCTCGCGCTTGACCAGGTCAGCGGGAAGGCCGGCCGGGTCGATCGCCTGCGGGTTGGCGGCGGCGACATGCATCGCGAGCTGGCGGCCGAGGGTGGCGAGCTCATCGGTCTTGCCAGCCGACTCCAGCGCGACGATGACGCCCATCTTGCCGGCGCCTTCGATCACGGCGTTGTGGATGTAGCTCGACACCAGGCCCGAGCCTACTTCGAGCGAAGCGGCGCGGCGCAGCGTCATGTTCTCGCCGATGGTGGCGATCGCATCCGCAATAGCGGCTTCCACCGTGATGTAGCCGACCTTGGCCGCCTTGATTTTCTCGATGTCGGCGCCGGCGTGGAGCGCGACCTGGCCGATCATCTTGACCAGTCCCTGGAAGTGCTCGTTGCGCGCGACGAAGTCGGTCTCGGAATTGACCTCGACCACGACGCCCTTGGTGGCCTTGGTGACGGCCGCGATCAGACCCTCTGCGGCGACGCGGCCTGCCTTCTTTGCCGCCTTCGACAGGCCCTTCTTGCGCAGCCAGTCCTGGGCGGCCGTCATGTCACCGCCGGTCTCGGTCAACGCGGCCTTGCAATCCATCATGCCTGCGCCGGTCGACTCGCGCAGATCCTTGACCATCGCTGCGGTGATTGTAGCCATTGCTAAGCGTCCTTCTGCCTGTCCGTGCTGACGGTGACGCGGCGTTTCCCGGCCCGGCCTGCGCCTGCCATCAGGTAATGCTTGGATCAAATCGAAAGCGATGGCCGGCGGGGTACCGGCCATCGTGATTGTTATTCCGCTTCCGCCGTGAGCGCCTTGGCCTTGGCGACCCAGGCATCCGCGCGGCTCGGAAGACCGACTTCTTCGCCGATCTTGTGTGCGGTGTCGTGATCGAGCTCGGCGAGCTGCCAGTAGTGGAAGATGCCGAGGTCGTTGAACTTCTTCTCGATCGCGCCGGAGACGCCCGGCAGCTTCTTGAGGTCGTCGGCGGTGCCGCGCGGACCGGCCAGGCCCTGGAAGCCGCTCGTGGTCGGCGCAGTCGGGATCTCTTCGGCAACCGGCTGGGCCGAAGCGCCGATATCGATCCCCGAGTCGCCCTGCCCGCGTGAGATACCGTCGATCGCGGCGCGCGCGACGAGATCGCAATACAGCGAAATGGCGCGGCCGGCGTCGTCATTGCCCGGCACCACAAAGGTGATGCCCTTGGGGTTGGAATTGGTGTCGACGATGGCGGCAACGGGAATGTTGAGGCGCTGCGCCTCGGCGATCGCGATGTCTTCCTTGTTGGTGTCGATCACAAAGATCAGGTCGGGCAGGCCGCCCATGTCCTTGATGCCGCCGAGCGAACGGTCGAGCTTGTCGCGCTCGCGCTGCAGGGTCAGCCGCTCCTTCTTGGTGTATTGCGAGCCCTCGCCGGAGCCCAGCATCTCGTCGAGCTGGCGCAGCCGCTTGATCGAAGCGGACACCGTCTTCCAGTTGGTCAGCGTGCCGCCGAGCCAGCGCGAATTGACGAAATACTGCGCCGAGCGCTTGGCCGCTTCGGCGACGCCATCCTGCGCCTGCCGCTTGGTGCCGACGAACAGGATACGACCGCCCTTGGCGACGGTGTCGCTGACCGCCTGCAACGCGCGATGCAGCAACGGCACGGTCTGGGCGAGGTCGATGATGTGGATGTTGTTGCGGGCGCCGAAAATGTACTCCGCCATTTTCGGATTCCAGCGGTGCGATTGGTGACCAAAGTGCACGCCAGCTTCAAGCAGCTGGCGCATAGAGAATTCAGGTAGCGCCATGGATCTAGTTCTCCGGTTGGTTCCTCCGGAAACGTGTGAGCAAACGAGCCTGTTGGCCCGGTTGCCACCGGACGGCCTTGTCAGCCATGTTTCCGTGTGAGATGGCGCGGTATATAGCCGGTTTTCGGGGATACGCAAGGAAATAAGGCCAGTTTTCGGGCCTATTTGCCCCTCGAACGGGTTTTTCGGCCCTCAAACGACCATATCGACGTTGCCGTCGTTCAGCCGGTAGATGCCCCCGACCACCCTGAGCTTGTTCTGATCGACTGCGGCGTTGAGGATCGGCGCGGCCGATTTGAGCTTGATGACATTGTCGATCACGTTCTGGCAGATGGCATTGTCGAGCTGATTGCCGGGCTGCTGCGCGACGGCCTTGACCGCAGGCGACAGGCCCGCGACCAGCAGGGGCAAATGTCCCGGCAGCGGCTTGTCGTCCTTGAGCGATTTGATGGTGGCGTCCACCGCGCCGCAGGCGTCATGGCCCAGGACGAGGATGAGGGGCACGTTGAGCACCGCCACAGCATATTCCAGACTCGCCACCGTCTCGTCAGTGGCGAAATTGCCGGCGACCCGGCAAACAAAGAGATCGCCGCGCCCACTGTCGAAGGCATATTCAGGCGCGATGCGCGAGTCGGCGCAGCTCAGGATGGCGGCATAGGGATTCTGGCCGCCCACCAGCGCCTCACGTTCATGCCTGAAATCATGCCGCTGCGCCACGCCATCCACATAGCGCTCATTGCCGGCCATCAGCCGTTTCAGCGATGCGTCCGGAGAGAGCACGTTTTGCGGCTTTGGCGGAGCCTTGGCTTCCTTGGCGTGGGTGCGGCTAGCGAGCGACAGTCCCGTGGCCGAGGCCGCCAGGAGAAAGCCTCGCCGCGTGATGGCTGACCGGCGCAACGCGTCTTGCCGACAGATCTCGCACATGGAAGCCCCCTCGCAGATCAGCGCTCCGGCTTCAATAGCATGAACCGGAGCGCTGGGCGCGGGTGTGGTCAGCATTATTGGCCCACCGCTCCGGCAGCAACTGAAGGCCACCATCCAGCAAGCGCCGGTCAGACCTGATAGAGGCGGCCTGACCGACGAATCGTCAGCATTTGGCGACGTTCGGTGGGCATTTCTTGGCGGTCGGCGCGACGGGGCGTGGCGGCGGCGCCGCAGGTCGCGGGGGCGGCGGCGGCGCCGGCCGGGCGATCTGCGGGGCCGGACGTGGCGGTGGCTGAGGTGCGGCCATCCGCGGCGGCGGTGGCGGCGGGGCGATCCGGGTCACTTGGGGTTGGGGGCGAGCTGCCGGTGGCGGAGGCGGTGGGGCGGCTCGCCTCACCTCAGGCCTGATCTCCTGCTGCAAGGCCGGCCGCATCGGCGCCACCGGCTTGGACTGCGTCACCGGAGGCGTCAGCTTCTCATGCACGGCCGGCTTTTCGGCCAGCGGCACGTTGGCATGCGACTGCGAAGGCGGGGTAAGCTTGGTCTCGCCGGGCTTTGCCGGCGCGGTGTTGGCCGTACTCGCGGGATTGGCCGTCGTGGCGTGCTCCTGGACATTTGGATGCCCGGCGGTCGGTGTCGTGGTCTGGGGCATGAGCTTGGTGTTGGCCGGCTGCGAGATGCCAGACTTGGCGTTGACGCCGGGCGCCGTCGACGTCTCCGCTGGCTTGTTGGGGTTTGCCGTATTCGAACGGGTCCCCTGACCGCCCGGCTGCGACGTGTCCAGCTTCGTGTTATTCGGCGTCAACCCACCGGGGCCGGTGGTACCCGGGACCCCACCCTTGCTCGCCTCGTTGCCCTTGCCGGCTTGAGCGGGAAGTGCCGTTCCGCTCGGGCTACCGGGCAGAGCATTGCCCGGCTTGAGGTTCGCCGTTCCCTGTTGGCTCCGCGTTCCCGACTGGGCGCCTGTTCCTTGCTGGGTCCCGGTCCCCAGCTTCGTTACCGTTCCCTGTGGCGGCGGCGTCGTTGTAGCGGAAGTGGACGTCGCGTTCGCCGGAAAGACCGCCTTGGTTGAGGTTTTTGCGTTCGTATCGATGAGCGCATGCTGGGGTACCGGCGCCTGGCCCGAGCTGATCGCCGCTGCTTTCATCTGTAGCGACTTTGATATCGGCGGCGCCACGCCGGTCTGATTGTTGGCGGCAGCGGCCACGATATTGTTCTGCGTTGTCGGCGCGACGTTGATGGTGTTGTTGATGATCGTCGTGTTGTGGATGTTGTTGAAAATGATGTTGTTCGGCGGCGGCGCGACATAGATCGGCGGCCTGCAAAAAACCGGAATCGGCACGAACACCGGCTGTGGGAGAATAAACAACCCGACCGGGGCGTATGGCGGCGTCAGCACCACGAAATCGAGCGGCGGCGGCGGCAGCCAGAACACCGGCGCCGGGGGCGGCGGTGCGAAGTCGAAATCCGGATCGCCGAAATAGAGCACTGGACGGTCGACATAGACGACCTCATCCGGCGGCGGCGGAGGCAGGTCGTAATCGATCATCGCAAATGTCGGCGGTGGCTCCAGCGCCGCGGACAGAATCGTCAGGCGCCGGCGCGCATCCCATGCGTGTGGCCCACGCGGATAGCGCCGCGAATAGGACCAATAGGCGTCTGGCGTATCGGCGAGATAGGTGCGGCGCCAGGTGATCGCCTCACGCCGCGCGGCGAGGATCGCCCTCACCCGCCGCGCCAGGGGATCGCCGGGATAGGCCACGAGAAAATCCTCATAGCCCTGCATGGTGTCGCGCGCCAGAGCTGCAGTGAACGCCTCCTGCGCGCCGAGATCGCGCATCGGCCGGTCGCGGATCGCGGCGACCTGATCGGGCGTGCCTTGCACTGCCGGCGCGTCCGGCGCGCGATCGAAGAAGGTGAACTGCATCTGGATCTTCTGCGCATCCCAGGGGATCTGCGCGCCCTTGGTGTTTTCGCTGACGCGCAGGCGCACGCGATCGAAAACGTCAGGCAGCGACAGCCCGCCGGTGCGAATCATTTCCGCCAGCGCTTGCGCATAGGCGCCGTAGGGGCCGGGCTCGCTGGGCGCGACCGTGCCGGGCGCGGCGTTGAACGCGATCAGCGAGTTCGGCGCGGGATCAACCAGCGCAAGGCCGCTCGCGATCGGGTTTCCGCCTTCGACGAAGGGCTGCTGCCGCGCGGCATCGAGCACGAAGACACTGGCCTTCAACGGCGCTGAGGCGAATTCGCGCGTGTAGTCGCTGACCCGCAGCCCCTCGATCGGAATGTCGGTGTCGCGGTTGATCGTTGAATCGACCGGAATGAAGTAGTTCTCGCCAGCGAGCTGCACGCCATAACCGGAGAGATACACCATGGCGACGGTGTTGGCGGGATCGCTCTCCACTTTCTGCATGAAATCGCGAAAGGTCTTGCGCAGCGAGTCGGCGTCGAGGTCGCGCGCGCCGATAACGTCGAAGCCAGCGGCCTGCAAGGTCTGGGCGATCAGGCCGGCATCGTTGGCCGTGGTTGCAAGCGGTGCCTTTGCATAGGCCGCGTTCCCAACCACGAGTGCTATGCGCTTCTCCTGCGGCTGTTGGGCTGCCGCTGTGCAGTTCCATGCCGCAAGCGCGAACAACAGGAGTAAGCTCCGAGTAAGGAAAGAAATCTTTTTGGCCGGCCTCATGGCTTTCCACCCCGTCAAAGCAAAGGTTCTCGCATTCAGCCCGGCCCAGGCTGAACATTAATTGAATGAATTGCGCTACAAACAAGGCGCGGCGGCGCATTTTAGATGCGCCTGATCTCAAGTGAAGCTACAGCGTCTCCACCATCTCGACGCCCGTGACCGCCTTGATCGCGCCGGCGATCTGCGGCGACACCTGGAAGCGGCCTTCGAGCTTGAATTCCACCTCGGTCTGCATATCGAGCCGTAGCACGATCGCGATATCGCCGCTGCCGGATTGTCCCGCCGGCGGCGACAGCCGCTTGGCGATGGAATCCAGCGGCTTGGTATCGCGGAGGAATATCCGCAGCCCCTTTTGCGTTTTCGCGGCGGCGTCATCCAGCGGCTCGGCATGCAGCACGCGGGCGCGCACGTCCTCGCCCTGCAATTCGGCGCCGAGTTGCAGCAATACGGCGGCGCCAGGCTCGAGCACGTCGCGATATTGCGCGAGCCCTTCGGAGAACAGCACCGCCTCAAAGTGGCCCGTGGGATCAGAGAGTCCCATGATGCCCATCTTGTTGCCGGTCTTGGTGCGGCGCTCCATGCGCGAGACCACGGTGGCGGCGACCTTGCCCGCGGTTGCGCCGGTCTTCACCGCGCGGGAGAACTCCGCCCAGGATTGCACGCGCAGGCGCTTGAGCACCGTCACGTAGTCATCGAGCGGATGGCCGGACAGGAAAAAGCCGATCGCATCGTATTCGCGGCGCAGCCGCTCGGCCGGCAGCCACGGCTCGATCTGCGGCAGCATGATGGTCGGCGCATCGGCGGCGTTGCCGAACATGTCGTTCTGGCCGATCGTTGCCGCCTCATGGCTGCGCTGGCAGGCGGCGAGGATCGCATCCGCACCGCCAAAGACGCGGGCGCGGTTCGGCTCCAGCGTATCGAAGGCGCCGGCAGCGGCGAGGCTCTCGATGACGCGCTTGTTGATCGCGCGCGGATTGACCCGCGCAGCGAAATCCGCCAGCGACGTGAACAGGCCCTTCTTGCGCTCCTCGACGATCATCTCGATAGCCTGGGGACCTACGCCCTTGAGCGCGGCGAGCGCGTAATAGATCGTGTTTTCGCCGACCTCGAAGGTCGCGCCGGAGCGGTTGATGTTCGGCGCCTCGACCTTGATGCCGAGCCGTTGCGCCTCCGAGCGGAATTCCGAGAGCTTGTCGGTATTATTCAGTTCGAGCGTCATCGACGCCGCCAGAAATTCCACCGGATAATGCGCCTTCATATAGGCGGTGTGATAAGACACCAGCGCATAGGCCGCGGCGTGGCTCTTGTTGAAGCCGTAGTCGGCGAATTTCGCCAGCAGCTCGAAGATGGTCTCGGCCTGTCCCTTCGGCACGTTGTTCTTGACCGCGCCCTCGACGAAGACGGTGCGCTGCTTCTCCATCTCTGCGCGGATCTTCTTGCCCATGGCGCGGCGGAGCAGGTCGGCTTGTCCCAGGGTATAGCCCGCCATCTGCTGCGCGATCTGCATCACCTGCTCCTGGTAGATGATGACGCCGAACGTTTCTTTGAGGATCGGCTCCAGGATCGGGTGCAGATATTCCGGCTCTTCGTCGCCATGCTTGCGTGCGCAATAGGTCGGGATGTTCGCCATCGGGCCCGGCCGGTACAGCGCGACCAGCGCAATGATGTCCTCGAAGCGGTCGGGGCGCATGTCGACCAGCGCACGCCGCATGCCCTGGCTTTCCACCTGGAACACGCCGACCACGTCGCCCCGCGCCAGCATCTGGTAGCTCGCAGGGTCCTCGATTGAGAGCGTCGCCAGATTGACGTCGATCTTGCGCTGCTTCAGCAGCTTCACCGCGACGTCGAGCACGGTCAGCGTTTTCAGGCCAAGGAAGTCGAACTTGACGAGGCCGGCGGGCTCGACCCATTTCATGTTGAACTGGGTCACGGGCATGTCGGACTTGGGATCGCGATAGAGCGGCACCAATTCGCTCAAGGGGCGATCGCCAATCACGATGCCGGCGGCGTGGGTCGACGCATGCCGGGTCAGGCCTTCCAGGCGCTGGGCGATGTCGAAGGCGCGCGCCACCACGGGGTCCTCGTCGCGGAAGGCCTGCAGCTTGGGCTCGCCGGCGATCGCGGCCGCCAGCGTCACCGGTGCGGCGGGATTCTGCGGCACAAGCTTCGTCAGCTTGTCGACCTGCCCATAGGGCATCTGCAGCACGCGCCCGACGTCGCGCAGCACGCCGCGCGCCTGAAGCGTGCCGAAGGTGATGATCTGCGCGACCTGGTCGCGGCCATAGCGCTGCTGCACATAGGAGATCACCTCGCCGCGGCGGTCCTGGCAGAAGTCGATGTCGAAGTCCGGCATCGACACGCGCTCGGGATTGAGGAAGCGCTCGAACAGCAGCCCAAAGCGGATCGGATCGAGATCGGTGATGGTGAGCGCCCAGGCGACCAGCGAGCCCGCGCCCGAGCCGCGGCCGGGCCCAACCGGAATGTCATGGGTCTTGGCCCATTTGATGAAGTCGGAGACGATCAGGAAGTAGCCCGCATAATTCATGCGGTTGATGACGTCGATCTCGAAGGCGAGCCGCTTCTGGTAGTCCTCTTCGGTCGTGCCCTGCGACAGGCCGTGCACCTTCAGCCGGTTGGCAAGCCCCTCCTCCGCCTGACGCTTCAGCTCGTCCGCCTCTTCGGCAGCCGCATCCGAGCCGGAACCCGCGCCGACCGTAAAGCGCGGCAGGATCGGCTTGCGCGTCATCGGCCGGAATGAGCAGCGCTCGGCGATCTCCACCGTCGAAGCCAGCGCTTCGGGAATGTCGGCAAACAACACCGCCATTTCGGCGCGAGTCTTGAAGCGGTGGTCGGCGGTCAGCTGCTCGCGGTCGGTTTCGGCGATCAGCCTGCCGCCGGCGATGCAGAGCAGCGCGTCATGAGCTTCGTAGTCGTCGTTGGAGGCGAAATAGGGCTCGTTGGTCGCGACCAGCGGCAGGCCCTTGCCATAGGCGAGATCGATCAGCCCGCCCTCGATGCGGCGCTCCTTGTCGATGCCGTGGCGCTGCAATTCGACATAGAGACGGTCGCCGAAACGATTCGCGAGCCGCTCGCAGCGCGTTGCCGCCAGCTCCGCGTGACCCGCGGCGAGCGCCAGCGAGATCGGGCCATCGGGTCCGCCGGTCAGCGCGATGATGTCCTCGGCCTCGTCATTCAGCCAGTCGAACTTGATGTGCGGGAGCTGATGGACCGGCGTCTCCAGAAACGCCCGCGAGTTCAGCCGCATCAGGCTGCGATAGCCGCGCTCGCGTGCGGCGAGGAGCACGATCCGCGACGGCGGCGCCACGTTGCGCGCGTTCGGGTCCTGGTCGCCGAAATCGACCGCGAGCTCGCAGCCGACGATCGGCTGGATGCCGTAGCCCGCCATCTTGTCGGAGAACTCGAGTGCTCCGAACATGTTGTCGGTATCGGTCAGCGCCAGCGCCGGCTGGCGGTCGGCCTTGGCGAGCTCGCCAAGCTTGGCGATCTTGATCGAGCCCTTCAGCAGCGAATAGGCCGAGTGGACGTGAAGATGGATGAATCCGGCGTTGGACATGCGTGTTGCGGCGAGAGGTTTGAGGAGATCGGAGCGACCTCAAGGCCGACTCAGCCTCAATATGGTGCTGCCTCACGCCGGCGGAGTCCACGCGGAAGCCACCGATCCGCGGTGCCGTCCGCCTTTTCCCCAAGCCCTGATCGAAGCCGCGATCAAATTCACCGTCAAATCCTAGAACTGGCTGATGAGTTGGGCCCAGACGGCTACCATCCCGACGAACAGCGTGATCGACGCCAGAGCCGCTGCTTCTTCCACGAAAATCCGCAACATCACCGCCTCCTTGGGTCTAGAACATAGCAGGAACATTGTTCCTTTTTTGTTCTAAACGCAAGAGGCGGCGCTGGGTCAGTTTGGACAACTGCGCTTGAAAGAAAGCCCGTGGTTAACGGAGCTGGCCTTTGGCAGGAGGCGTCAGGAGTGCCCACGACGCTTGGGGCGCCGGTCTAGTACCTCTTTTTGCCGAAAACGGGCGCCTTCGACCGGATGCCCTCCCAGTTGAAGAATTCGTGATAGCCGGACCAGGCGTGGACCTCGGTATCGCAAACGCGGCAGCTGAAGCTGCCGGAACGCCGATCCTGATGTTCCTCCCTGGTCGCGGTGTAGTTCATCCCGCAACTGGGGCAGGTGAACTCCTCGGTAGTCCAGATGCTGTTGGCCATCTCGTAAATCCGCTGACGGCGGTCCGTTTCCAGCCTGAAGCCGCCTCATTCGACTCGATCTAACCCAAAGGACCTTTCAAAGACTCTAACCCGACCCCCGACGATTGGTTAACCGGCCCGTTTTGGCGCCCTGCTCCGGGCCAAAATCCAAATAAAAAAGCCCCGGCCGAAGCCGGGGCTTTTCGATCCGCCGTAAAGCTTAAAACAAAGCTCAGTAGCGCGCGATCAACGGGCCGCCAAACTTGTAGTTCACGCGCGCGGTGAAGAGATCGACATCCTGCTTGATGTTGTCGGAGCCGGCAAACGCACCCGCCGGGGTGACGAAGTTGGCAGTCTGCGAAGCCATGAACAGGTGGTCGTATTCGACGCCGACCGACCAGTTCGGCGCGAAGCCGTATTCGAAGCCGACACCGACCGTGCCGCCCCAACGCGTGTCGGTGTTGGCCGATGCGACCAGCCCGCCGCCCGCGGCGCCGAGGATCGTGTACTTGTCGTCGACGACAGCTGCACCGCCCTTGACGTAGAGCAACGCGTTGTTCCAGGCGTAACCGACCTGGCCGGTGAACAGACCGAACGCATCGATCTTGGTGCGGTTGCGGTTCGCGAGAAACACCTGGCTCACATTGTCGCCGGTGAAGTCGGCCCAGTTGCCCTGCGCTTCGACGCCGAACACGATCGGACCCTGCTGCCAGCGATAGCCGACCTGGCCACCGACGGTGCCGCCGGTCGCGTCATGGCTGCCTTCCGACAGGCCACCGACGAGATTCCAGCGATTGCGGCTGGTGGCGCCGCCACCGTTGATACCGATGTAGAAACCACTCCAGTCATACGCAGCCTGAACCATCGGCGGGGCCTTGGTGTAAGGACGCGCCGCGAGATCAGCCGCAACCGCAGGCGCCGCCGCGCCGAGCGCGACGAGACTTGCAGTAACGAGCATCAACTTCTTCATTCTTGATTCCAGTTCCAGTTATTTACGGTGGCCCCCAAAGCCGCCCGCCTGCCTCTTAGCAGCGTGAGCACGAATTGCTGTAACTCGACCGCAACACCTGACGAGAAAGCAGGCCTGCGACTTAACTCAAATTAATGTTGTGCCGCAGGCACTTGTGGAACTTTCGGTTCCAAATTAAAGACGAACGAGGCGGCGCGCATTTCAATTGAGTCAAAAGCGTGACACGCGGCGCGAGCAAGGAATCGTCGGGGGGGTTTTCATGCGTAAAATCGTTGTCGCGATGCTTATGGCTGGTGCGCTGCTCTCGGCCAACCCACCGACGGCGCGCGCCGTGGGAACGGCCCATGCGTTTTGCCTGCAGGGCTACGAGTATCCCGCACTGAGCTACTGCACCTTCGACACTTACGAACAGTGTCTTGCGACAGCGTCGGGTCGCAATCTTCAGTGTATCGCCAACCCCTACTACAATGGTCCGTCGGACGACCCTTACGCTTACCAGAATCGCCGACGCCCGTTTCCGCCGAACTATGTCCCCGTGCCGCCGAGCGCCTATCCGCGCTCGCGCTATTGATCCATCTCAACGCTGGCCTGACGAACACGCGCGAACGTGAGTTGACCGCGTTCGGCGACGCTGTTGGTATGCCAGGAACCGACGGCTGGAGGGTACGATCATGAAGATCCTTGTTGCCCTGTTCGCGATCACGGCGGCTTGGCTGCTCAATACTGTCCCAGCCGCGGCGCAGAATTCCGCTTTCTGTTTGCGAGGCTGCGATTTCGGCCGCAACGATTGCAACTTTGCGACCTATCAGCAGTGCCAGGCGAGCGCATCCGGCCTCACCGCATGGTGCGAAGCCAATCCCAATTTCCATCAAGTGAGCGACGCGCAGCAACCTGCTCACGCCCGCTACTCCAGGAGGAGGCTCTGATGCGCCATCTCGCTCTGGCGGCGCTCGCCCTCGGAACGTCATTGGCGACACTGCCTGCGTCCGCCCAGACCTATGGCTCCGGATATCCGGTGTGCCTGCATGTTTATGGGCCAGCGACCTATTACGAATGCAGTTATACCTCGATCGCTCAGTGCAACGCGAGCGCCTCGGGACGCGCCGCGCAATGTGTGGTCAATCCCTATGCCGCAAACGCCGCGATGGATGAGCCGCCGGTTCACTATCGTCATTACCGCCGGGCCCATTGAGCGACCCGCAGGAGCCTCCGATGCGTCACGTGGCTCTCGCGCTGACGCTGGGTGCGCTGCTGGCGACAACTCCGGCGTCGGCGCAGACCTATGACCCCGGCTATCCGGTTTGCCTGCACGTCTACGGTGAGGTCACCTATTACGAGTGCGGCTATACGTCGTTGCCCCAGTGCAAAGCGAGCGCCTCCGGCCGTGCAGCGCTATGCGTGATCAACCCCTATTACGCGGCCGCGCGCGTTGCCGATCCGCCGCTCCGTCACCGACACCATCTTCACGCTTACTGAGCCCGTCTGGCGGTTCGACCGGCGTGTAGATGATCAGCTTCAGCGCGGGATCATCATTGGCCTGAAAACTCGCATATTCGAAATGCAGCCGGCCCCTGGTGGCATGATTGAGGACCTTTCGGCCTGAGGCGGTGCTGCGCACCTCATGGGCTCCCCACCAGGTAGCAAACTCCGGGCTGCCCTGCCGCAGCCGCTCCAATAGCAACGTGAAAGCGGGATCGCCGGCCCAGATGTCATGGGTGGCGCGGAACTGCGCCACCATGCGCCTTGCCTCATCGGCCCAGCCGGCTCCGAACAGCTTTCGCGTGCCCGGATGGGTTAACATGCAGAGCAGGATGTTGCGATTTTCTTCGGCGAGCCGGCTGAAGCTGAAAACATCCTCGGCGACCGCATTCCACGCCAGCAAATCCCAGCGGCGCCCGGTGACATAGGCCGGCTGGTTGAGACCGTCGAGCAGGCGCCGAATGGAAGAGGGTACAGTCTCGATTGTAAAGACACGGCGATCGGGATCGCGCGCCAGCGCGCGCAGATGCGCATGCTCGGCCCTGGAAAGCCGCAGCGCGCGGGCGAGCGCGTCGATGGTGGTAACGGACGGGCTGACGGTCCGCCCCTGCTCGAGCCGAATGTACCAGTCGACACCGATGCCGGCGAGTTCGGCTACCTCCTCGCGGCGCAGGCCGGCGGTGCGGCGCCTTCGGCCGCTCGCAAGGCCCATCGTCTTCGGACTCAGCTTCTCGCGCCGCGAGCGCAGGAAATCGCCGAATTCGACGCGGCGGGGATCGGCCATGGTTCTTGCTCCGGGACGGGCGATCAGGGAATACGGCAGTCCTAGGATAATACCAGGCCTTCCACGCCGGCGATAGAGCCGACAAATGGGCCAGCCACCCAGCGGAGTTAAGCCCCATGAAAGCAGCCATCCTCAAATCATTCGGAACGCCGCTTGCGATCGAGACCGCGCCCGAACCCGTGCTCGGCACCGGTGAGGTCATCGTCGACGTCGTCGCCACCCGCGTGCTGTCCTATGCCAACGAGGTTTTCAGCGGCGAGCGCAAATATGCCCTCGAACTGCCCGTCATCCCGGGCGCGGGCGGCATCGGCCGCGTGCGCGCCATCGGTCCCGACGCGACACATCTTGCGATCGGCGACTGGGTGGCCTGCGATCCGACCGTGCGCTCGCGCGACGACGTCGTCTCGCCCGATATCACCCTGCAGGGCTGGAGTGCGCGCGGCGCGGGCGGCATGAAGCTGCAGCAATATTTCCGCCACGGCTCCTTCGCCGAACAGATCCGTGTGCCGACCGAAAACGTCAAAAGGCTTGGCCCCATGGATGGGCGTGAGGCCGTGCGATGGTGCGCGCTCGGTACGCTGCTGGTGCCCTATGGCGGCTTCCTCGCCGCGAAACTCGAGCCGGGCGAGACGGTGCTGGTCAGCGGCGCCACCGGCAATTTTGGCAGTTCCGCGGTCGCGGTGGCGCTCGCGATGGGCGCGGCCTGTGTCGTAGCGCCGGGCCGCAACGAGACGATGCTGGCCGACCTCAAGCGGCGCTTCGGCGACCGCGTACACACGGTCGCGCTGACCGGCAAGGAGGATGACGATCGCGAGCGGATGACAAAGACCGTTTCAGGCGGCATTGATTGCGTGATGGACATCCTGCCGCCGTCAGCGCCCACCACCGCGGTGCGTGCGGCCATCATGGCCGTGCGGCCGTATGGCCGCGTGGTGCTGATGGGCGGCGTCGGCATGCGGGGCGGCGCGGGTCTCGACCTTCCCTACCCCTGGATCATGCGAAACTGCATCACCATCCACGGCGCCTGGATGTATCCGCCTGAGGCGGCGACCAAACTGATCAACCTGATTCGCTCCGGGCTGATCGATCTCGATCAGTTCGAAGCCGTCAGTTTCGATCTCGATCACGCCAATGAAGCGGTGGCGCACGCCGCCGCCAACAGCGGACCGTTCAAGATGACGGTAATCAAACCCTGAGGTCTGTTATTGGCGCACGATCTCCGCGCAAACGCTTCGCGTTTGCCGCTAGGGATCATGCGCTATTCTAGCTCGACGATCTGACCGTCGACGATCGACACCCGCCGATCCATCCGGCCCGCGAGCACCATATTGTGGGTCGCGATCAGCATGGCGACGTTCGTCGCCTTGACGAGCTGCATCAGCGCCTGGAACACGTGGTCGGCGGTGTTCGGATCGAGATTGCCGGTTGGCTCGTCCGCGAGCAGCGCCCGCGGCGCATTCGCAACCGCGCGCGCGATCGCAACGCGCTGCTGCTCGCCGCCGGAGAGTTCCGCGGGGCGGTGTTTGACACGATCGGCGAGGCCGAGATAGGCCAATATCTCGGTCGAACGTTTGATCGTCTCCGAGCGTTTCAGCCCGCGGATCATCTGGGGCAGCATGACGTTTTCGAGCGCCGAGAACTCCGGCAGCAACCGGTGCGACTGGTAGACAAAGCCGATATCGGTGCGCCTGATATGTGTGCGCTCCATGTCCGACAGTTGCGAGGTCGGCGCGCCCGCGACATAGACCTCGCCATCGTCGGGGCTCTCCAATAGCCCTGCGATATGCAGCAGCGTCGACTTGCCCGAACCCGACGGGGCAACCAGCGCCACCGACTGCCCCGCCCACAATGCAAGCTTGGCGCCGTCGAGGATCACCAGCGGCACTTCGCCCTGCATGTACTGGCGTTTTATCTCGTGGAGATAGATGACCGGTACATCTTGCGCTTCCGCCCCCTCCGCCATCAGGCTCCTCACTCGTACCGCAGCGCTTCGACCGGATCGAGGCGCGCGGCGCTCCACGACGGGTAGAGCGTCGCCAGTAACGACAGCGTCAGCGCCATGATCACGACGGCGGTGGTCTCGCCGAAGTCGATCTCGGCCGGAAGCTTGGAGAGGAAGTACAGCGTGGGGTCGAACAGCTCGGTGTTGGTGACCCAGGACAGGAACTGCCGGATCGATTCGATGTTCAGGCAGATCAGGAGGCCGACGCAGAACCCGGTCAGCGTGCCGGCCACTCCGATGGAGGCGCCGGTGATCAGGAAGATCCGCATGATCGAGCCTTGGGAAGCGCCCATCGTGCGCAAGATCGCGATGTCGCTGCCCTTGTCCTTTACCAGCATGATCAGGCCGGAGATGATGTTTAGCGCCGCCACCAGCACGATCATGGTGAGGATCAGGAACATCACGTTGCGCTCGACCTGGAGCGCATTGAAGAAGGTCGAATTGCGCTGCCGCCAGTCGACCAGGAACACCGGTCGGCCGGCGGCCTCGGTGACGTTCTTGCGGAAGACCTCGATACGATCCGGATTGGTGGTGAACACCTCGATTGCGGAGACATCGTTGACGCGGTTGAAATAGGCCTGCGCCTCCGGCAGCGGCATGAACACGAAGGTCGAGTCGTATTCGGACATGCCGATCTCGAACACCGCCGTGATCCGGTAGGGCTTGATGCGCGGCGTCGTGCCCATCGGGGTCACCGCGCCCTTGGGCGAGACCAGCGTGATGCTGTCGCCGGCATGAAGCGACAACTGATCGGCGAGACGGCGGCCGATCGCGACCCCCTGCCCTTCGTCAAATCCCTCGAGCGTGCCCTGCTTGATGTTCTTGGCGATCGAGGTGAGGTTGTTGAGGTCATCGGCGCGAATGCCGCGCACGAACACGCCGGAGGCATTGAACGGCGAGGATGCCAGCGCCTGGCCGTCGACGACGGGTGCGGCGAGCCTGATGCCCTGCACCTGGCTGATACGCTCGGCGACATCCTTCCAGTCGGTCAGCGGCGATTCCAGCGGCTGCACCAGGATGTGGCCATTGAGGCCGAGGATCTTGTCCAGCAGTTCCTTGCGAAAGCCGTTCATCACGGCCATCACGATGATCAGCGTCGCCACGCCGAGCATGATGCCGAGGAACGAGAATCCGGCGATGACGGAGATGAACCCCTCCTTGCGGCGCGCGCGCAAATAGCGCGCGGACAGCATCCATTCGAAGGCTGCGAAAGGCGCGGTTTGAAGCGGTTCGTTCATGGTCTCATGCATCGCCCGATAATCCCATGATTATGGTTTTTTCTTTATCTTCATAGCTTTCCCACGAACTATTTGGGTCGGTTTCGAGGTCGCACGAATCCCCGGAGAATCCGGTGGATCATAGTGCGGTCAACGAGGCGCGGCCAATTAATCAAGGAGTTTTCCTCACGCTTGGCCCCGGCGAATCATGTGTGCTCCGCATGGAAAAGCCTGTTCATGTTCTGCTTTAGCGGTATAGGCTGGAGCCGCGCCCCTCCGCTGTCAGCCCCTCACCCGTACCGCAGCGCTTCGACCGGATCGAGGCGCGCGGCGCGCCACGACGGGTAGAGCGTCGCCAGGAACGACAGCGTCAGCTCCATGGTCATGACGGCGGTGGTCTCGCCGACATCGATCTCGGCCGGAAGCTTGGAAAGGAAGTACAGCTCGGGCGGAAACAAGTCAGTGTTGGTGAGCCAGGACAGGAATTGCCGGATCGATTCGATGTTCAGACAAATGACCAGCCCGACCATGACTCCAGTGAGAGTGCCGACCACGTCGATCGAAGCGCCCGTGATCAGGAATATCCGCATGACCGAGCCCCGCGAAACGCCCATCGTTCGCAGGATGACGGAGATGAACCCCTCCTTGCGGCGCGCGCGCAAATAGCGCGCGGACAGCATCCATTCGAAGGCTGCAAAAGGCGCGGTTTGCTGGTGTTCGTTCATGGATTTATCCATCGCCGGGTAATACCATGATTATGGTTTTTCTTTATCTTCACAGCTCTTCCTCACGCTTGGACTGGCTAATCGCACCGGCTCGGACCGGGCTCGTTAATGTTCTGCATGAAAGGCACGGACCTCAGGCACGAAGGGATTCGCGGTCATCCAGGTGCGTCGCCGCGCTCGCAAATACGGCACCACAATGCGGACAGCGGCCCGGCATCGCTGCCGGCTCATCGTTGCCGTCGGTCACCGTGAAATTCTGCACGACCGCGATCGACTTCTCGGCGATCACCACATGCGGCTTGCCATGCTGCTCGCGATAGGCTCGGAGCTGATCGAGGAAGCCGACCGTGATCAGGCCGGAAAACAGCGCCAGCGTCCCGATGCCGATGATCGAGACCACGCCGCCAACGATGCGCCCCGCCGCCGTCATCGGCACGATATCGCCGTACCCGACCGTGGTCAGGGTTTCGATCGCCCACCACATCGCGATCGGGATCGAGGTGAAGACGGTGGGCTGGGTCTCGCTCTCGAGCATGAACATCAACGAGCCCGCGATGGTCACAGTCAAGAGCAGCACGAACAGCAGCGCCGAGACCGACTGCCGCTCCTCGCGCAGCACGGCAAACAACAGCCCGAAGGTGGTGGAATGCCGCACCAGTTTCAGCATCCGCAACAGTCGCAGCAGGCGCAGCACGCGCAAATCAGCCGCGCCGAAGAAACCAATGATGGCCGGCAGCACCGAAACGAGATCAACGAGGGCAAAGAAGCTGCGCATGTAGCGCAGCCGGCCCCATAGCGGATTGCGGTAGCGCTGGTCGCGAAGATCGACGCAGGCCCAGAGCCTCAACACATATTCGGTGGCGAAGATGATCTCGCCGTGTGCTCGAGCAGATCGAGCTCGACGGCAAAATGCCTGCGGATCGACTCGACGGATTCAAGGATGACGCCCGAGACGTTGACGATGATGAGTAGCGCCAGCGCCGCATCGAACAGCCGCGTCAGGCGGCTGCGCGGCTCTTCGTCCTCGAAGATCGTCGCAAGCTTCCGGCGCAGATCGTTGAAATCGGCCACGCTTTCGTTTCCCCTGTCGAGGAAACTCTAGCTGTACCCTGTGAAGCATTTTTGCGGGTCGAGCGCTTCGCCAAGACTTGCAGCGAAGCCATTGACGGCGCTTGCGAATCGGGTCTCGCTAGAAGCGAGCCAGAAGTTCCGCCGGCGCGAGATTCTCGCGCGACCCGTCGGCGCGGCGCTTGAGCTCCACCTTGCCCTCCGCGAGCCCCTTCGGCCCCACCATGATTTGCCAGGGAATGCCGATCAGGTCGCTGGCGGCGAATTTGGCGCCGGCGCGCTGGTCGGTATCGTCATAGAGCACATCGACGCCCTTCGCGGCGAGCTCCGCATAAAGCTTCTCGCAGGCCGCATCGACGGCCGCATCGCCCTGCTTCAGGTTGAGGATGACGGCGCGGAACGGCGCCACCCCCTCCGGCCATTTGATGCCGGCATCGTCGTGGCAGGCTTCGATGATGGCCCCGACCAGGCGTGAGACGCCGACGCCATAGGAGCCACCATGGATCGGCACTTCGACACCGTCAGGCCCCGCAACCAGCGCCTTCATCGAATCGGAATATTTGGTGCCGAAGTAGAAAATCTGGCCGACCTCGATGCCGCGGGTGTTCACGCGCTTGTCCGCCGGCACTTCCGCCTCGAAGCGCGCGGCATCGTGGACGTCTTCCGTCGCGGCATAGACCGAGGTCCATTGCTTGATGATCGGCGAGAGATCGCCATCATAGTCGACGTTGGCGTCGGGGACCGGCAGGTTGAGCACATCGCTGTTGCAGAAAACGCCGGACTCGCCGGTCTCCGCCAGCACGATGAACTCGTGACTGAGGTCGCCGCCGATCGGCCCGGTCTCGGCGCGCATCGGGATCGCCTTCAACCCCATCCGCGCGAAGGTGCGCAAGTAAGCCACGAACATCTTGTTGTAGGCGCGCCGCGCCGCCGCCTCGTCGATGTCGAAGGAATAGGCGTCCTTCATCAGGAATTCGCGGCCGCGCATGACGCCGAAGCGCGGACGCTGCTCGTCGCGGAATTTCCACTGGATGTGGTAGAGGTTGAGCGGCAGGTTGCGGTAGGACTTGACATAAGCGCGGAAGATCTCGGTGATCATTTCCTCGTTGGTCGGCCCGTACAGAAGCTCGCGCTTGTGACGGTCGGCGATGCGCAGCATCTCCGGGCCATAGGCGTCGTAGCGCCCGCTCTCGCGCCAGAGGTCGGCGAGCTGCAGGGTCGGCATCAAGAGTTCAAGCGCGCCCGCGCGATCCTGCTCCTCGCGCACGATCTGCTCGATCTTCTTCAGGACGCGAAAGCCGAGCGGCAGCCAGGCATAGATTCCAGCCGCTTCCTGCCGCATCATACCGGCGCGCAGCATCAGCCGATGCGAAACGATCTCTGCTTCTTTGGGATTCTCCTTCAGGATGGGCAGAAAGAACCGGGACAATCGCATTGGCTTAGCTCAAGGATTTCGAAATTGGGAGAGGCAGTGAAAGCGGATTGACGGCCAAAATACAAGTCCGGGTGGAGGAAAAGCCGCTAAGTGAGTTGATTTTCTAGCGTTATGTTGCAGCTACTCATTGCGTCGCGACGTCGATGTCGTCCTCAAGGCTGATTTTCTCAAAATCGGTCACCAGTGCATCGATCCGGACATGCCAGCGGCCGGGGACGGTGAGCGGCACCTTTGCAACATGCCAGAAGCCGTCGGCGCCCAACGTCCCCTCTCGTTCGATTTCGTCGATGCCGCGCTCGGGCAGGCTCAAGGTCAGCGTCGCCTCCTTGGCGTGCAAGAGCGTGCCGTCGCCATTCATCAACTGCAGCACGAAATCGTCCGATCCCACCCTGCCCGGCGAGACCAGCACCTGGAACATCGCCTTGTCGCTGTGGATGTGGATTGCGAGCGGTGCGTCCGGGATCAGCGAGCGCGGCGGCGGCGTGAAGCGCCAGCCGGCGACCATCGCGAGGATGCCGAGGGCGAGCGCGCCTTCGAGCAGGATCGATCGCGACAGCGGCTGCGCGGCATTTGCGTTGCGCGCCAGGGCCGGCGTGAAGCGAAAACGGTTGAGCGCGGCCAAGCCGAGCAGCCCTGCGACCAGCGCGAGCTTGATCGAGAGGATGACACCGTATTTGGTCGTAACCAGCGCGGCAAAACTTTCGAGCTGGATGGTTGCGAGCGTGAGGCCCGTGAGCGCCAGGACGGCGACCACCACGACGGCGACGCTGGAAAAACGCTGCAGAACCGGGAGAGGCTTGGCTTGCGGTCGCCGCATGATCGCAACCAGCGGCGCGAACGCGCCGAGCCAGAAGGCAACGCCGACGCCATGAACGAAGACCGCCGGCCGCGTCAGGATTTCTGGCGGTGCCGTCGCAGCATGTCCGCTCGCCGCGAGCGAGAAACCGACTCCTGCGAGCGCCAGTGCCGATAACGCACGCGAGCCGGCCGACAGATCACTCCGCAAGGCGAACAAGCCCAGAACCAGCGCCGCGATCGCAATCAGCAGCGAAGGCCCAAGGCTGGTATCGATCGCGATCTTCCAGGGAGCTACCGCAAGCACGCGGCCAAGCGGCAGCCCCAGTACATCGAGGCCTTGAAGCCCGAGCGAAGCGATTGCGCCCACAATTCCGATGATCAGGGCAGCTGCGATCAGCCTCGAAGCCGCCTTCTCCCGTGCGATCCAGTTAAGAAAAAACGTCCCGCCGATGCCAAGAAACAGCCCGAGATAGAGGCCGATCCGCGAGAGCCAGATCAGGCCGTTGACTCCGGCATCGGCGTTTTCCGGCGCCTTGTTGGCGGTGGGCTCGCCGATGGAAAACGTGACCGCCCCTGACACGGGATGGCCGTCCTGCGAGATCACGCGGTAGCTGATGATCTGCGTGCCCCTGGGCAAATCGGCCGGCAGCGTGACGGTGATTGCCTCGTCCTTCGCCTCGACGGTCGCATCTGATCGCAGCTTGCCCGCGGCATCGATCAGATTGACCGCGCCGGCGGTCACGCTTTCGTTGAAGCGCAACTGAACCGTCTTCGGCGCCTGCGCCAGCACGGTGCTGTCGCGCGGCTCGGCGAACGCAAGCGAAGCGTGCGCCGACGCCTCGCCGGCAAAGCAGATCAGCAACAGCAGCGCCGCAAGAAGACGCATCAGGGCTTCGTCAGTTTCACGCCGGGCGCGGGCCACTTGCCCTCATGCGAATGAGTGGCGCCATCGGGCGGAATCTCGATCCAGCGGCTCACGCCCTGCTCGCATTCCTGCACCACGGGGAAATAGAGCGTGGTGTTCGGCTTGAGACCGTTTGTGAGGTAGGTCGCGATCACGAACTCCTGGCGCATCTTGTCGGGCAGCTTGCCGCCGCTCCAGTCGACCTCCTTGATGCCGTCGGAAACCCTGGCGCCCTGGTAGTCGTACTCAGCGGCGTATTTGCCCCTGACGGTCTCGACGTTCCAGCCGGCGACCGGCGTGGCTTCGGTCGCAATCACGCCATCGGGAATCTGCACGCGCAGCTTGATCGTCGGCGAGCCGGCACAGCCATGCGGGACCACGAACACGGCCTTGTATTCCGCGCCAACAGCGGCCTGTTTGCCTTCCAGCAACACATGTGCGCTCACGGGAGATGCCGCCAGCAAGGTAGCCAAAAGGATCAAATATGGATTCTTGGACATCTCCGGCCTCTCGATTTTTCTTGCGACAATGCAGGTTTACCAGCGAACCGCGCCGGATATTCCTATCTATCACGGCTTGACGCATTTTTGATGGGGTCGCGTGGTGCGTGAAGCTTCCCGGCTCCATCCATACGCGCGAACTGCGTCAGTGCTTAACCTCAGTTCGGACAGCTCGGCTGGAGAAAGAGGGCGCCTCGCGATGCGCTGGTCTGAGCGCATAAGGCCGGGATAGCGAAGGACCGCTTCTGCAGCCTCTGCAGCATGTAGCGTCCTTATTGCGAAAAACCTGCGATCGGGCGAATGGCGGGCCGGCATCAGGACGACTTCGACAAGCCAGCCGGAAACAGTAAATTCCTGCGCAACGGCAGCCGTCGCGACCGTCGATGCGCTTTTAGTGATAATGGCCGTTTTTGGCATCTTCCTCATTTGATCAGGATCGGCGAGGCCACACTGACTTGGTCGGCATCCGAAATTGATATGTCGAGCCCGAGCATCCACTTTCCGGCCGTCAGCGAAGCAACCTTCACATGCCAACCATCGTCGCCGGAACGGGACGCCGCCATGGTCGGCAGTTTCCGGCCCGTCTGCGCGTCCGACAGAGTGACCGACACGCCTTTCGCGATCAGAGGCGTCTCGTCCACTGTCTCGAGCTGGATCAGGATGTCGACAGGGCCAGACCGCCCCGGCGACACCGTGACATTGGCCATCGCCTTTTCGGTGTGAAGATGCGTGAAGAAATCATCATCCGGCGCCGCAGCCGTCGGACCTGCCAGAAAGCAGATCGCAAAGGCCGCGCAAGAGATGCCGAACACGAGGTGTCTGAGACTCGATTGGACGAGCCAGGCAAAAGAAAGACTTCTCATGACCTCACATCTTCATCCCGGAATGATCGGGCATCTTCTTCATCTTCATGTCCATTCCCGTCGAACCGCTCGGCCCTTGCGCGCCGACGCCCTGCACATCCAGGGTGACCGCGACCTTGCCGGCCTTCTCGAACTGGAGCGTCAGCGGCACCTTGTCGCCCTGCTTCAGCGGGCTCTTCAGGTCCATCATCATCAAATGATAGCCGCCCGGCGCGAGCTTGACCGTCTTGCCGGGATCGATGGCGAGGCCGCCCTCGGCCGGGCGCATCTTCATGACCCCATCATTCATCGTCATCTCGTGCACCTCGACCTTGCCGGCAGCGTCGGCACTGGCGCCGACCAGTTTGTCCGGCGCACTGCCCTTGTTCTCGATGGTGAGATAGCCGCCGCCGGTCTTGGCGCCGCCCGGCGTGGCGCGGGTCCAGGCTTGGCTGATCACGAGGTCGCCGGCCTTGACGTCCTCGGCGCGCGCCGGGGTGAGAACAAGGACGGCGACCATGGCGAAGAAAGTTGCGGTGCGCTGGATTGAAATCATGGTGGTTCTCTTTCTCTTGTCGGGTGGTACCCGCGATTATTCGGCCGACGCGGCCTGTTCATTGGACCATTTCTCGAGAGCTGCGACCTCCGCCGACCCTTCAATCGTCGCGATCTCGCCATCGCGCGAAATCAGCATAGTGCGAGGGATGTCACCCTGCCAGGCGGGATCGATTTCGAATCTCAGCCGCTCGGCAAAGCCGTCGCTGAAAATCCAGTTCTCGGCGGACGACAGGCCGGCGTTCTGAAGCATCGATTTTGTCGCAGGCTCCAAATTGGGAACGAGATCGGCGCTGATGGTGACAATGTCGATCTTGGGATGCTGCTTCATGAACTCACCGAGCTCTGGCAATTCGACCTTGCACGGCCCGCACGTCACTCCCCAGAAATGCACCAGCGTCGGGTGACCGGCGTGCGAATGCAGGAGCTGCTGCCAGCTTCCACGCTCGAACGGCTTGAGCGATCCCTCCGAAGCGGGCGCCGTCGGAAGGAACGCTGCGACGAGAATGGCGGCAAGTATCAGGCGCTTCATGGTTCGCCCTCGATGGGTTGCAGGTGATAGCCGTCAGCCTTTGTCATCCAGGACAGGTAATATTGCCGGCCGTCCGATACCAATTGCGGATGATCCGACGAGTCCGTTGTGCTGGCGAGCGTCCTGGGCTGGGACCAAGTCTTTCCGTCGTCGCCGGACATCATGAGTTTGACGGAAGTCTTCTCTCCATCAAACTCTTTCCAGGCGATCGCCGTTCCCTGCGGTCCGGCGATGACGTAGGGGCGCGTTGGAGCCTTGTCGACTTGCCCAATCGGCATCGGATCCGAGAAGGTTTTACCGCCGTCCCGTGATTGCGCATAGAACAAACCCTTGCGAACCTTGCCGTTGGTGTACCATGTGACGTGGTACGTTCCTGACGGCGCGATCGACAGGCTCGGCCCGTGATGAGGACAGGCCGCAATCTGCCATTCATCGTTACTGACCCGATGCAGTTCCCCCGGCGTTTTCAAATCGGCGAACCTCACGATGGCGTGGTCTCTGACGCCTCCCTCGAAGATGTTCCGGAACACGATCACGGGATGGCCGGCTTGGTCGAACGCAAGCCCGAGCCGGCAACACTCGCAAGTGTTGTCGAACGCCATTTGAGCCTGAGAATAAGTGGCCCCGCCGTCCTTCGACGTCGCGAAGAACAACCCGGCGCCATCATAATTCTTGCCGCTCTGTTGCGCGGGAACGCGATTGCGCTTGTCGAGCCATGCCGCAAATACGGTGCCGTCCGCATCGATCGCAAGTGCCTCGAAGCGCTGGCTTTCGGTGTTGTCGGTGATCGGTTGCGGTGGGGCGAAAGTTTTCCCCCCATCCGCCGACCGCGAGTAGAGCACCTGGCCGTTGAATGCCTTGTCCTTGAAGATCGAAAACGCCACGGCGACGTTGCCGCTACGATCAAGCGCTATCTTTGGACGGGCATCCGGCCCCCAATCCAGATTGAGTCGCTCGTGGGTGACCTGAACCGGGGTCGAGAAGGTCCGGCCAGCGTCCCCTGAACTTGCGACGGAAACCTGCCCTCCAGCCATCCAGGCCAGCCACAACGTTCCGTCCTTGCCGAACGCGGGCGTGACCTTGGTGGCGCAACGCAGCTCAGTCGTCTCGCACGCTGCTTCTGCGACGTGATTGTGACTCATCTGAGCCCAGACACTCCCCTGATAGAGCGTCAGCGCCAGCGCGAGGATCAATCGTCGATACATCAAAATCGGTTCCTTGTTCGGTCAGCGGAAGGCGATCCTCATCCCGGCGACGAAGGCGCGCGGCGACCCCGCATAGATCGATCCGGTCTGGGTCGCGGCAAGCACGCTGCCGGGATTTTGAATTCCGGCTGCCGTCACGGTGTTCGCGATATTGTTGGCGGAGGCGACAAAGGTCTTGTCGAAGACATTGCGGACTTCAAAGAAGAGATTGAGCTGACGGAAGTAGTCCGATGCCAGGTCTGTCTTGTAATGCAGGTTGACGTTGACGAGGTCATAGCCGGGCGCTTTCAGGAAATTGGCGTTGTCCATGTAGAAGGAGTCCTTCCAGACTACCTCCACAAAGCCGCCAAGCCCGGTCAACGCTCCGTGAAGCTCGTCGTAGCCCAGCCGTGCCGTCAGCTCGTTCGGCGAGATACCGGGAATCTTGTTGCCGACCCGGTTGAAGTTGAATCCGCTGATGCTTTCGGTGTAGTCCGTGTAGACCTCATCCAGATAGGTATAGGCCGCGATGAACTGCCATCCCTCGCAAAAGCGCCAGAGCGCGGCCAGTTCGACGCCACGGTGTTCCGAACCCGGGGCGTTGAAAGTGTAGGTGACGCCGGCGATCGGCGTTGCCTGTGTCACCAGTTCGTTGTTGAAGAATTCGTAGAAGGCCGTCGCGCTCACCTTGACGGCGCTGTTCGGGGTCCAGTCGGCGCCGAGGTCGTAGCCCAGATTGGTCTGCGTCTTGAGCGCAGTGTTGTTGCCCGGCTGTCCGTTGGGCAGCACAAAAAGATTGCTGACTTGCGGCGTGCCATAGCCGGTCGCCACGCGCGCGCGCCATTGCCATTCATTGTCCGGCTTGTAGACCAGCGCCAGTTCGGGTGCGGTGTTGCGGAACTGCGGCGCAGCAGTCGTGACGGTGGGAACGACGACAAACGGGTTGTTGACTACTGGATAGGCAAAGGCGGTATTGACGCCATTCAGATTCGTCGTTTCCCAGCCGATGCCGGCGATCGCGGTCACCGAGGGAACGAGCTTGAGCTCCTCCCGCGCGCGCACGCCGTAGTTGGTCGTCGACTGAAACTGGCTACTTTGCAACAGGCCGAGCGCGGCGTTGCCCCCCGGCATTACGTTGCGCGTGTCGCTGGTCGTCGTCAGCGTATTGTACCAACCGCCGACAAATGTCGTGGAATCCATGCCGAAGATTTCGCCCCGTTTGGTGATGTCGCTCATGTAGTTGTACGAGGGAAAATCTCCGATCGCGCTGGTCGCGCCCGTGGGCTGGTTGATGTTGCGATCGTCAAACACGAATTGGTTGCGCCAGGTGGTGGTGTTATCGAAATCGTGCTCCCAGCGGCCGCCGACGATGGTTCGGCGGTCGTCGCGGCCGAAGCCGGCGACGATCGCTGTCTCCGGCGTCTTGGCGCCGTTGAAGCCGTTGATGAAGAGCGACTGTGTTCCGCAACCAAGCGTACTCGGTGCTTCGCAGCCAGTCTGGAACGGGTTCTGATAGTACTGATTGAGCGAGAGCCTTACCGGCAGCCGCGTAAACAAGTCATTGTTGATCAGTTTGAACGTCAACCGGTCGTCCGGCGTGGCTTTCAAGGTCGCGAGGAAGTTCACCGTCTGGGTGTTGAACCAGCTGTTCTGGATGAAGCCGTCGCCGCGCGCGTCGCTGGCAAACAGCGAGGCCTCGAAATTGCCGGCCTTCTGGCCGGCGGTCATGTAGTTGTTGAGATAGCCGAAGCTTCCGCCTTCCGTACCGTATTCGGCGCCATTGATGGTGCCGCCCGGCCGCGTCCGGAAATTCAGCGCCCCGCCGGTGGCATAGTTGCCGTAGAGCGCCGAGGATGGGCCCCGAATGACATCGATCGCGCCATAGGCATGCGGGTCGATCAAATCGCTGCGGGAGAGCCCGTCAGGCTGAGTGACTGGGAAACCGTCATCGAAGATCACCACGTTGCGAATGCCGAAGCCGTTGCGTGCGTTGGAACCGCGTATGGAAATGCCAATATCCCGCGGCCCGTTGCCCTGCTTGATCGAGATGCCGGGACTATCGCGCAGGACGTCCGCCACCGAGAACGCAGGTCTTTCTTCGTATTGGCTTCGGTCGATCGTTGTCGTCGTCTGACCGGCTGGCGCCTGATTGAGACTGTCACGCGCCACACTCGGTGTCGCGCTCGGCACAGAGGGCGTGGCGACGGCCGCGGTGCGCGCTGCCGCCGGCTTCGCTTGTCGTCGAACCGCGGCCGCGCGGTTTCCTGACTTGGGGGTGGCGGGCTTGGCGCGGGCCGCTGCGGGCGCCTCGACCGTTACTGGCGGCAGCGTCTCACCGCCTTGAGCGATGGCCATCCTTGCGGGCGCGACCAGCGCTAGCGCCACGGCAACAGCGCTTGTGCCGCAAACGGCATGAACACGGAACATCCCTGAAATACCTTCCTTGCGGCGACGCCGATGCGTCTGCCGCTGAACGAGCATCTGCCCGCGCGGCTATAGCCGCGCCGGCCGGTTCAAGCTCGGTCAGGAAAGGAAGGGCGGCGCGCGCGCTTGCGCGTTCGAGCCGATGCGCGCGCCTGAAAAATCCGGCGCCTGCTCGTGCCAGATGGCGGGCGTCGATTCGCGATAAGGATTGTTCAGCGCGACCGGCTTCGGCGTGTCGACGGAGGCGCTCGCGCTGGCGAGGCAGCAGATCGAGCAGGCGCCGCCATGCTCGCGATGCTGGCCGCTCTGGTCGTCCGGCTGGCCTGCGGTACCAGCCGTGTCATGGCAGATTGCAGCCGCGCCCAGCGGGTCGGAGACGGCAATTGCGGCCGCCCAGCACGCGGCGACGGGTGCGAATATCTGCACCATCAGCGCGATCAGGACGATCGGAAGAAAATTTTGTAGGCGCCGCCGCATCCGCAAAGTGTCCGTACGATGAGCCAAGACTAATCACAGTGCGCGCGCAAGTCGAGATCAGTTCGACCACGGCAGCGTCCAATAATACCGAGAACAGCCATCATCTCTTCGTGTATTGGAGCAAGGCGGCGCGCAAGCCCAAGTTTGCTGATGTGCATCAACTGGCTCCTGCTTGGTCTCATTCCACGAGGTGAGCCGCGGGATGCAGCGTGCCGAGCACGCCGACCATGGCAAAGATCGAGAGCCCCAGGACAATCTCGATTACTGTATTGCGCCAAAGCTTGCGACGCGCATCGCGCCCGGCACCATCGGGGGCCAAGGTCAGCCGCGGCGTCAGCGAGAACCGGTTCAACGCTGCGAACGCCAGCATCGCGGCGAAGCCGGCAAGCTTGAGCATCAGGAGCTGCCCATAGCCGGTCGCTACCAGCCCGCGGAACGAACCGACCAGGATCCAGGAATTGATAGCCCCCGACAAGATCAGTGTCGCGACGCAGGCGATCCCAAGCATTGAAAACCGTCTGACGGCGTCAAGTCCCAGCGAAGCGAAACCCCTATGCCGCCTGATAGCACCGAGCAGGAGCGCCAGCGGCACCAGGCCTCCGATCCAGCCCGCCGCGGCTGCAAGATGCAGTACGTCGCTGGCAAGGTGCAGGTATCCCAATGCATGCGCCGTGGACGCGGCATGTCCGGTCCAGGCTATCGATGCCGTCAGGCAGAAGGCCATCCCCAACGCGAGCCAGCGCCATAACACCGAGCGGTCAAAAACCAGACAAATCGCCAGCGCGATCGCGAACGCCAGACGGATCTGCGATACCCATCCGAACTGCGTCAAACCGAGGACGTCACGCAGCGCCCCCGACATCACGGCCTCGCCGAGGTTCTCGCCGCTCAACGACATGGTCAGCAACAGCACCCAGGCCAGTCCGCTGACCACCGCGATGAAGAGGTTGATCCACACGATGCCGCGAACCTGCCTATCGATGAGCGCGCACGCTGACGGCACCGCGCGCAAGGCAGGCGGTGCGACAACGCCGCGGAAAGTCAGGGCGCCGGCCACGATCGCCGTGGCGGCGAGGTGGATCGCGCGTGTGACGATGATCGGGCCGTCGATCCCGGCCCCGAACCAGTTCATCGATCCACCCCGCAATCCCCTACTGCCCGACCTGGAATGTAAAGTTGCCGTCGGTGGTGTGCGTGTCCACCGACAGCACGCGCCAGTTCACGTGATAGGTGCCCGTGCCACCGGGCCGCAGCGAGACCGACATCTGGTTGCCGCTGACGCGGGCCTTTCCACTATCGACGCGCTCGCCGGCGGCGTTGGTCACCGTGACGGTGCTGAACGCAGGCTCGAGTTTTTGCGTGAACCACAAGGTCACCTCGCGCGGCGGCGCAGTGACCTTGTTGCCGACGCGCGGCTCGGCATGGTCGAGGAAAGCGTGGGCCGCCGCTTCGCCGGTCGCGAACAGAAGCAGCAGCGGGATGATTCCGACCAGCGATGAGTGTCGCATTGTCAATTCCTCGCAAAGGGGCTGGCGGGCTGCACCGGTCCGCCAAAGATCGGCTTGCCGATGCCGCGCGGGTCGATGTCGTCGAGGTATAGATGCAACTGCGCGATCACGCCGACGTTGCTGCCGCTTTGCCGGTTGATCGGTATCAGCGCCTCGACGGCAATTTGAAACGTGTTTCCGACCCAGATCACGCCGGGATTGATGGTCCCGGTCGTGCGTGTGCCCGACGTCAGCGTATTTGCCACCGGAGTCTGTAGTGTCGCCTCGACCAGCGGGATCAGGTGATTGACGAATTCCGGCAAGCCGAGATCGACAACGGCGGATTTCAGATAGGGCATGCTGTATTGGATGGTTCCGCCCCAGTTCAGAACCCGTGGATTAAATTCGGTATCGGCGGCTATGTCGCCGCTGTCGGGATCGATGCCAAAGGTGGTGGTCGAATTTCGGCCCGGGATGGCGTAGCCGACCTGGCCGGTGATTGCGACCGGTCTGATCCAGGACAGCGTGTCCGGGAGATCGCCCAAACCCTTGCCGAAATAGATGTTCGGTATGTAGGTGTTGAACGGCTCCGCCCCGACATTCGCCGCGCCCGTTCCGCCCCACTCGATGCTGAGACCGACGGACATTACGAATTCATGTTCAGCATTCTTGAAGACCCGGTATTTGAAGGTTGTGTCGAGGTTCTGGAATCCATTGGCTCCCGCCGCCGTTGGATCGATTGGGCCCAGGAAGGTGTAGGTCGTGCCGAACGATATCGCGAAATCCGCGGTGATCCGCTTGGAAAATTCCGCGGAAATATCGCGCTGACGTACTGGCGGTTGATCGCCGGTGTTGAAGTTGTCGACGGTCGGTAGCGACAGTTCGTCGTTGACGCCGGGATCGTCGATGCCGATCGTTGCCGGAAAGAAGCGGTTGCCGACGATTTCGTGGGCGGCGGTTTGACTGAGTGGAATGAGCGCTGCCACGATCCCTGACAGGCCCACGCGCAAGAGACGGATAGACATGAAATCCCCGCAGATGTCGAGTTGTGAACGCATCAGGCGGCCGATGGCCGCGAAGTTCACGTCAACAGCGGCGGCGCCCGCGCCTGCGCGTTGGAGCCTATCCGGGAACTGAATCGATCCAGCACATGGTCAAGCCAGACCGCCTGGACCTGCTCACGATACGGGTCTGCCAGAGCCTCGATCTTGGGTGTATCGATCGAAGCGCCGGCGCTGGCGAGGCAGCAGATCGAGCAGGCGCCGCCGTGCTCGCGATGCTGGCCGCTCTGGTCGTCCGGCTGGCCTGCGGTACCAGCCGTGTCATGGCAGATTGCAGCCGCGCCCAGTGGGTCGGAGGCGGCAACCGCGGCGGCCCAGCACGCGGCGACCGGCGCAAAAACCTGCACCATCAGCGCGATCAGGACGATCGGAAGAAATCTTTGGTAGCGCCGCCGCATCTGCCGGAACCGTCCAATTGAGGGTAGCTACGTAATCATCGGCCTGGAGGCAAGTCGAGAACATCCCAGGCCACAGGTCGAGGAGGTAATGACGGAAAAGCCAAATATCTTTGATGGCGGGGACGGAAATATCCGGCCGCCTCAGGGGTTTTTGCCCGCCCGGAGGCATGCACAACTCCTTACCATGTTACCTTAACGCAAATGTGTGCATGCAGGCGCAGTTCAAGGTGGGCAATTTCCAATCATTTCCTAAATTGCATGAACTTTGAACATTCGTTGCTGAAAATGGTGACAAGAGCAAAAAGATAGTCTAGGAGTTCGGCCTCAGGCTCGCCGCAAGGTCAAAGTCTGGTGGTCCAAGTCTCGGGAGGAACCCTGACGCGCACAAGCAGCGTCAACCCGCCAATCAACACCAAATCCGAATTTGCGGGAAAACAGGGTCGACACAATTTTTGGAGCAGGGCTTGGCGCCCTGCTCTTTTTTTATTGAGACCGATCATTCACGATCGCAAATCATGTCATCGGCGAATCCGATTGAATTGAGCTTCGAGCGCGCCGCCGCGCGCTGCGAGGACCTCACGCCGCTGGTCTACGCGCGCCTGCATCACGAGCACCCGGAGACGCGCGCGATGTTTCGCACCGAGGGCAGCGAGCTTGTGAAGGGCTCGATGCTGTCGATGACGATCGAATCGATCCTGGATTTCGCCGGCGAGCGCAGCGGCAAATTCCGCATGATCGAATGCGAGGTGTCCTCGCACGACGCCTACGGCACGCCGCGCGATCTGTTCGTCGCGTTCTTCGGCGTGATCGCCGCGACCTTGCGGGAGGTGCTCGGCGCCGACTGGTCGGGCGAGATCGATGCGGCGTGGACGAAATTATTGACCGAGATTGAAGGCGTTGTCGCGCAAAGCGACGCCTGACGCCGCTCTTCCGTCCTTCGCTCTGCAACATCGGCAGCCGTAGCGGGAACGTTCCGATTGTGAGACACTGCCTTTCATCCGCGGCGCGAGCAACGACGCCGTCGGCGACACATAGCAACAAGGGAGTGAGCGATGTCCGGGAATGACAAATCAACCACCAGGCGCGACCTTCTCCAGGCGGTGGCGACCGCCGGCGCCGCAAGTGCCATGCTCGGCGGATTGGGCATGAGCACAACGGCGCTCGCGGCAGAGGTGGGACGTTCGGAAAAGCCGCTGAAAGCCGCCTTCTCCAATGCCGGCCTGCAGGCGACCTGGTGCGCCCAGGGCAAGCAAGCCGCCGAATGGTGGGGCAAGCTGTTCAATGTCGAGGTAACCTGGTTCGACGGCCAGCTCGATGCCGTCAAGCAGCGCGCCGCCATCGACAACATGGCCTCGCAGAAATGGGATTTTGTCGCGATTCAGGCGTTCGGCATCGGCACCCTGACCCAACCCGTGCAGAAGATGATCGACGGCGGCACCCCCGTGATCGACATGGACACGCTGATCGCGCCGCTCGATCAGATCAATGTTCACTCCTTCCTCGCTCCCGACAATGAATTCATGGGCGCTTCGGTGACCCAGGCCCTCGTCAATGCGCTCAACGGCAAGGGCAAGGTGATCATGACGCAGGGCGCGCTCGGCCATACCGGTGCGCAAGGCCGCGCCAAAGGCTTTAACTCGGTCATCAAGCAATATCCTGGTATCGAAGTGCTCGACACCCAGCCGGCGGATTGGGATGTCTCCAAGACCGCGCGGCTGTGGGAGACCTATCTCACCAAATACCCGCAAATCGATGCCGCCTTCTTCCACAATGACGACATGGCGCTCGCCGCCTCCAACATCATGAAGGCGCATAACCGCACCAACATCCTGATCGGCGGGGTCGATGCCATGCCGCCGGCGATCCAGGCGGTCAGCGAAGGCCGGATGTTCGCAACCGTCCGCAATCCCTCCTGCCGCATTCATGGCGGCTCCATTGTCGCAGGCGTCGCGGCCGTGGTCGCGGGCGAAAAGAGCGGACAGGGCATTCCGAAGAGCGTCGTCACCGACGGTCCGGTGGTGACCAAGGCCAACGCGCCCGGCATGCAGTGGATGGAGGATCACTTCCTGATCTGAGCCGTCGATGACGGTAGGCTCTTCCCCCATCCTCGACCTGCAGGGCATCAGCAAGAGCTTCGGCGGCGTCGAGGCCCTGCGCGGGGTCGATTTCGCGCTCTCCGCCGGCGAGATCCACGGTCTCGTCGGCGAGAACGGCGCTGGCAAGAGCACGCTGATGAAGATCATCGCCGGCGTGCACCCGGAGTTTTCCGGACGCTTCCTGCTGGACGGACATGAGACCCGCTTCCGGTCGGCGCGCGACGCGCGTGCCGCCGGCATTGCAATGGTGCATCAGGAGCTCAGCGTCGCGCCTGATCTCACGGTGGCCGAGAATGTGTTTCTCGGCAATCAGCCGACCAACCGTCTCGGCCTCGTGCAATGGCGGCGCATGGCGCGTGAAGCCGGCGAGCAGCTTGCACGCTTCGGCATCGATGTCGATCCGCTTTCCCGTCTGGGCGATCTGCCGATCGGCTTGCAGCAATTGATCGAGATCGCGCGTGTCCTGTTTTCCGGCGCCCGCATCATCATCCTGGATGAGCCGACATCCGCGCTTTCACCTCCGGAGGTCGAGCGGCTGTTTGCGACCTTGCGGCGGCTCCGGGACGAAGGCACCGCGATCGCATTCATCTCGCATTTCATCGAAGACATCCTGCGTGTCTCCGACATCGTGACGGTCTTCCGCAATGGCCGGAAGGTCGCGGAGACGGCGGCCGCATCGACAACCAAGGGTGCGCTGATCGAAGCCATGATCGGCCGCGGCGGCGAGGCGCTGGAGCACAGCTATACCGACGACCTCACGCTTCCACCGGCCAACGCCGGATCGGTGGTTCTGAAGGTCGACCAGCTCTCGCTCGCCCGCAGACTGCAGGACGTCTCGTTCGAGGCGCGCGCCGGCGAGGTGCTGGGTATATATGGATTCATGGGCTGCGGGCAGCAGGAGCTGTCGCGAATCCTGTTCGGCAAGCTGAAGCCGGACAGCGGAACGTTCGTGGTGGACGGCACCAGAAAGGCCTTTTCGAGCACCGCAGGCGCGCGGCGCGCGGGCATCGCCCTGGTGCCGGAGAGCCGGCGCGCCATGCTGTTCCACCAGGAGCCGGTCTACAAGAACATCTCGATCAGTATCCTCGAGCGAATTTCACCGCTGCTTCTCAAGCCCGTTCGCGAGCGGGCAATTGCGAAGCGGCAGGTCGAGCAATTGCAGATCAGGCCGCCGGTCGTCGGCCTCGACCTCGGCATGCTCTCGGGCGGCAACCAGCAGAAGGTGGCGCTGGCGAAATGGCTGACCTATCCGCCGCGGCTGCTGGTGCTTTGCGAGCCGACCCGCGGCATGGATGTCGGCGCGAAGAACGACGTTATCAACATCGTCCGAGACCTCCGCGAGAAGGGGCTGGCGATCATCGTATTGTCGACAGAGCCGGAGACGGTGCTGTCTTTGGCGGATCGCATCCTTGTGCTCAAGCGCGGCGCGGTGGTGCGCGAGTTCGCCAATGAGGTGGTGAGCAAGGACCGCCTGCTGGAAGCGGCGTGACGGAGAAACGCGATGGCGAGCAGTGAAACAGTTCCGGCGGATCGCAAGCCACGCGGCCTTGCCCCTTTCCTGCGCTCCCAGATGCGCAATATCGCACCGTTCCTGACGCTGATCCTGCTGTTTGCCTTTTTCGCCGTTGCAAGCCCGTCCTTTGCCACCATCGACAACTTCGGCAACATCCTGACCCAGGTGTCGGTGACGGGCGTCATCGCGGTCGGGCTGACCTTCGTCATCCTTTGCGCCGAGATCGACCTGTCGATCGCGAGCATCGCCAATGTCACGGGCATTGCAGTCGCCTATTTCACCCTGCAGGAATCCTATGTGAACATCGCCAACATCCCGATGCCCGGATGGGCCGCGATCCTGCTGGCACTGTTGCTCTGCGCCCTGCTCGGCGTTGTCAATGCGCTCGGGCTGACGCTGATCGGCATCCCCTCCTTCATCATGACGCTCGCCATGATGCAGATCGCGGCCGGCATCTCGGCGCTGCTGGTGCGGGGCCAGATCGCCTACAAGGTGCCGCCGCTGATCTCGACACTCGGATCAGGCTCGATCGGCGGCATTCCCTGGATCGTCATTGTTGCGGCCGTGATGCTGCTCGCAGGCCATCTCGTGCTGACCTACACGCGGTTCGGCCGCTATGTATACATGGTCGGCGGAAACCGCGAGGCGGCGGAATATTCAGGCCTCAACGTCAATTTGATCCTCGGCAGCGTCATGGTGATCGCGGCGGTCTGCGCAGGGATCGGCGGCATGCTCGGCGTTGCCCATTTCGGCAGCGCGCAGCAGAACGAGTTCGACACCTATCTGCTCGACTCGATTGCCGCCGTCGTGGTCGGCGGTACCAGCCTGTTCGGCGGCCGCGGCGGCATCGGCAACACCATCGTCGGCCTGTTCGTGCTGGGCGTGCTCAACAACGGGCTCGACCACGTCAATATCGACAGTTTCCTGAAGATATTGATCCGCGGCCTCATCCTGCTCGCCGCGCTTGTCATCAACGTCTATGCGCAGCGGTTGCGGGCCAAGGCCGCCGATTAGGCCTTACCGGGCGAAGTCCGGCTGCCAGTCGCGCACGTCGCGGGCGGCCCCGGTCACGGCACGTATGGTCGGGAACGAGCCGCTATTCACCAGCATGTCGCGTGCAAGCCGCAGGCTCCTGGCCTCGCATGTGGCACGAAGCTTCTCATCCTCGATCAATTCGAAATCGATGTTGTGCGCGAGCCCCAGGATACGGCGGATGGTCTTTGCCGCGGCAAAGCTGACCGTGTCCGCGAACAGCCTCGCCATGTAGACCTGCCGTTCGGCTTCGAGCCGCTGCGCGCCGGCGCTGCCTGCAAACAGCGTCGAGGGATAGGCATCGCCTTTGGCGTCGCTGCGCCAAAGCTCGATGAATTTTCGCGCGAACTCCGTCCAGACCTGCTCAATGGTCTGCAGCACCCAGGCCCCGAAAGCGCGCCGCTCGCCCGCGCGTTCGTGGCCGGGCGACGCCAGATAGCTCATCAGGAGATTGCCGATCACCGCACCGATATCGAATCCCATCGGACCATGGAAAGCGAACTCCGGATCGATCACCCGAGTTTCGCGCTCGATCACCATGATCGAGCCGGTATGAAGGTCGCCATGGATCAGGGCTTCCGGCGAGCCCAGGAATTTCAGCTTGAGACGGGAGATCGCGACATGCGCCTCGAGGTCCTCGCGGAAGCTTGCCGCGGTAGCGTCGAGCCAGGGCGAAGTCCAGCGGTTCTGCTC
>DATMNV010000110.1:0-6548 GCA_035568535.1 Bradyrhizobium sp. | reverse complement strand
CGCCAAAATCTATCCCGTTCAGCGCGCCCCGCAACAGACGGCCGTCCCGGCGATCGCAGCGGCGCCCGGGTTGATCGCCTCTTTCGAACGTTCATCGCAACCTCCAAAGCGTGGTGTTGCGACGACCGTTTGAATCCGCCGGATGTTTCGGTCGTACCTGTGGTGACTAACTCGTGTGTTTTTTACTACACACGAGGCTGCGGGTGCGGCAAGCATCCGGCATTCCCTGCGCCCTCTTTCAATTGAGGGACATTGCTTTGAACAAACTCGGGCAAATCATGTCGCGGGAATGCAGAGTCGCGGGTCCATTAATGTCGCAGTCCATCCTTCGAGACGGCGCTTCGCGCCTCCTCAGGATGAGGTTGAACAAGTGGCGAAGCCAAACCCTCGTGGTGAGGAGCCGCGAAGCGGCGTCTCGAACCATGAGGCCCGGACGAACGGCAATCGCCTCACGAATTCACATGAATGAAATCGCGCAGCAGCGGATAGATCTCGTTATTCCATTTCCTGCCGCTGAACACGCCGTAATGGCCGACGCCGGCCTGCATGTGATGCACGCGGCGATAGGCGCGCACGCTGGTGCAGAGCTCCTGCGCCGCAAGCGTCTGGCCAATCGAGCAGATGTCGTCCTTCTCGCCCTCGACCGTCATCAAGCCCATGCGCCGCACCGCGGCGGGATTCACCTTGCGGCCGCGGAAGGTCAATTTCCCCTGCGGCAGGAGATGCTCCTGGAATACGTCGCGGACGGTCTCGATGTAGAATTCCGCTGGCAAATCCATCACCGCGAAATATTCGTCGTAGAAGGTCTTGATGACCTCCGCCTTCTCCTTCTCGCCTTTGACGAGATGGTTGTGCAGGTCCATGTGCTGCTTGATGTGCCGCTCGAGATTCATCGAGACAAAGGCGGTGAGCTGCACGAAGCCCGGATAGACTTTCCGGAACGCACCCTTGCACTGGAATGGCACGAAGTTGATCAGATTTTTCTCGAACCAGTCGATCGGCTTGGCCTTGGCGAATTCGTTGACCTTGGTCGGCTGGATCCGCGTGTCGATCGGCCCCGCCATCAGGGTCAGTGTCGCCGGGCGCGCGGGATGATCGTCCTCGCACATGATCGCGGTAGCCGCGAGCGCCGACACCGACGGCTGGCAGATCGCGACCATATGCGGGCGCGGGCCCAACTGGCCGAGGAAGTCGATGAGATGGCCGGTGTAGTCGTCGAGACCGAAGCGGCCGGCGCCGACGGGAATGTCGCGCGGGTTATGCCAGTCGGTGATGTGGACGTCGTGGTCCTGCAGCAGCGTTTTCACGGTGCCGCGCAGCAGCGTCGCGAAATGCCCGGACATCGGCGCGACCAGCAGCAGCTTTGGCTGCTCCGGCGCGTCCACTTTCTTGAAGCGCAAGAGCGAGCCGAACGGCGTGGAGTAGACGACCTCTTCCTTCACCTCGACTTCCCGATTGCCGACCTGCACCGCCTCGATGCCATAGGCCGGGCGCGTATAGGTCAGCGAGGAGCGCGAGATCAGTTCGAGCGCTGCGGCAAGCCGGGTGAACAGCCGATCGGAGACACCCTGCGGGACAAGATTGAGATAGCGGAGCGCGGATGCGGCCCCCGACCGCCATGGCTCGGTCAGGTCCATGTGGTTCTGATAGGTCTGGTACAGCATTGACATCATTCAGATCCGCCCTTGCCCCGATTGCCATGCAATATCGAAGCCAAAGCGGGGGCAGCGCGCCGCTAAAATTGGCACGTCACTTGCTGCAAATTATGCGAAAACGCATGGGGATTGGGCACAAGCCCGGGGTGTCCATGGTCCCTGGATCGCGTTTGAAGAGTTGAGGGAAGGGCCCCCATGGCGAAGGCGACACTGACCATCTCGAGCAAGAACTATTCATCCTGGTCGCTGCGCGGCTGGCTGATGACCAAATTTTCCGGACTGCCGTTCGAGGAGATCGGCGTCGCGCCCGACGATGCTTCCGCGCGCGCCGAAATCCTGCTGATCTCGCCGACCATTTTGGTGCCATGCCTGCGGCACGACGGCGCCACGATCTGGGACACGCTGGCGATCGGCGAATATCTCAACGAGGCCATGCCGGACTCGGGCCTGTTGCCGGCCGACCGCATCGAGCGTGCACATTGCCGCTCGATCTGCGGCGAAATCCACTCCGGCTTCACCACGCTGCGCGCGTCGCTGCCGGTCAACCTGAAGGGACATTTCCCCGGCTTCAAGATCTGGACCCGCGCGCAGGCCGACATCGATCGGGTCTGCACCATCTGGCGCGACTGTCTCGCCAGGTCCGGCGGGCCGTTTTTGTTCGGCGAACGCACCATGGCGGATGCGATGTACGCGCCGGTGGTGACGCGCTTTGTGACCTATGACGTGAAGATCGAGCCGCGGCTGAAGGCCTATGCGGACATGATCATGGCGATGCCCGAGATGGTCGAATGGGTCGAGGCGGCCAACGCCGAGCCGGAGGAGATCGAGGAGCTCGAGGTCGAATATTAGGCAGGCCGCGCCCGTTTGAGGGGCTTAAATCGCGCCGGTGCCGGCCAAGCGCCGGCCGGCATGCGGGTGCTTCCGCCGCGTTCCGCGTGTCTTAAGCCAGTTCGCCGCAGCGCAGCGCGGCTGGCGCGATTTTCGCATAGCAACATGCAGCGCGAACGCGACGATGCGACGCTGCCGAAAATTTGGACGCCTCGTGACGGTCGCGGCTCGCACCCTTGAACAGGTGGAGGCCGTCATGAATCAGCACGCTGTCCTGAAAACATTCTCCCACGTCAAACCCGGCGATACCGATTACAAGGGAGGAGGCCTGCGCGACTTCTTCCTGTATCGCGATCTCGGTATTGCGGCTGCGACCGGCGGGCAGGTGATCTGCCATCTGGTCAAGGCCAATCCCGAGATGCCGCCCGAGGACGGCACCGGCTGGCACCGCCACGATTGCGAATTCCAGATCGTGATCATGATGAAGGGCTGGGCCCGCTTCATGTATGAGGACAAGCCGACGCTGGTGCAGGCCGGCGACGTCGTGCATCAGCGGCCGGGCATCGTGCATTACCTGTTCGATTACTCGCCGGACATGGAGTATCTCGAAATCGTCAGCCCCGCCGACTTCAAGACCGTCGACGTGCCGCCGGCCACCGACAAGGTGCCGCCAGTGACGCCCTGGAAGTGACGCGATGTCATCCCCGGAGGAGTTAACTTTTGTCGTCGGCCGCTGGCTGCGCCCGGTCGTGCTCGTTCTGGATGTGGTGCGCCGCCTGAAGGCGGCGCCGACATCTAGCCGTGAACAAGTGAGTACGGCGGCACCCAGCTGATTCGGGCGCGATTCGTTCGTCCCGCGTTCCGAATCTTAAGGTTCGGCGTCGGCTCGTCGCATTTTGATACAGCGCGCCCTTCTCTTCAGTGGCGAGGTAGCCGCCATCCCACGACGGTCGCCTCGACCCTGCCGCCGGATTCGTGATTGTGCCACCTGCCTTCGCTGTAGTGGCAGGTGAAGGGCAATTGATAAGTCCCGCTGTGATCCTCACATAAAACCTGAACCGGCAGGCCCTGCGGCGGCACTCCCGAGCCATCGAATTCGGCCAGTCGTCGTTCGCGTGTTGCCATCTGCTATATTCCCCTAATACGCGGCGCGCCCACGCCGCATTCGAAAAATCCCCATCCCGCCTTGGTGTCCCAACTTCCGAAATCACAACGCCTGAATGAGGTAGTAATGTGATATCTGTCAGGCCATGCGCTTACTCAATTTGGTGTGAGGCGCGCCCCCGGCGCGAGAATTTGATGAGGCCCAGGATTTTTTTTTGGATTTTTGTTGCAGCGCTTTCGCTCGCCCTCCCGACCGCGATACCGGCGGAACTTTTTGCGCAGGACATTCCCGGCATCGAAATCTGTACGGTCGAGAAGGCGATGGACCGCCGCACCTCCTGCCTGCAGAGCAATGTCGACTTCCTGCAGAAGACGATCACCAAGCTTTCGGCAGATCACCAGCAAAAGCTGGATGCCGCCAGCCGGCAGATCGAGGCGCTGAAGGCGACGGTCGCGTCCTTGCAGAAGACCATCGCGGATTTGCAGGCCGCGCAGAAGCAGATGGCGGACGACATGAAGAAGTCCGAGCCGGCGAAAGGCGCGAGCGCGCCCGCGAAAGAAGGCGCCAAATGACGGCTTCGCTCACGACACCCGGTATTGCTGCATGACATTAGGGTCCGGTTCATAGCCGAGCCCGGGCCCTTCCGGCACGGCGACATCGCCGTTGGCGTCGGCATCGAGGCGGCCGCGCCACAGGCAGGCGGCGCGCTTCATGTAGAAGACCTCGATGTAGCCTTCGCCGCGCACCGACATCAGCTGCAAGGTCGCGAGGAAGCCGGGCCCGAAATAGGGCGAGTGCGGAATGATCTTCACGCCGAACTCGTCGCCGAGGGCTGCGACTTTCAAAAATTCAGTGATGCCGCCAACCTTGATCACCGAGGGCTGCGCGTGGCTGACGGCGCCGGCCTGCATCATTTCGCGGAATTGATAGGCGGTGCAGGCGTTTTCGCCGGCGGCGATATCGAGCCCACCTCGCTTGCGGACCTCGGCCAGTGTCGCGAAATCTTCCGGCGGCCAGACCGGTTCTTCCAGAAACATCGGCGCGGCCGCCTTGCAGGCCTGCGCAAAGGCGATCGCGTCCACGCCGCTGAGCGGACAGTTCATGTCGACCATCAGCGGCACGCCGGGACCGATCGCCTTACGCGCGGCGAACACCGCCGGCGTCGTGGTCTCATGCAGCTTGATCGCGCCATAGCCGCGCTGCCGCGCGGTCTGGCATTCGCTTGCGATACTTTCCGGCTTGCCGATACGCAGCAGGCTCGCATAGCCGGGAATCTTCGTGCGCTTGGCGCCGCCGATCAGCTGATGCAGCGGCACGCCCTTGATCCTGGCGGCGAGGTCCCACAGCGCGATGTCGAGGCCCGAGATTGCAAACATGGTGATGCCGTAGCGGCCGAACAGATGCAGGTTGCGCTGGATCTGCTCCATGAAGGCCGGAATCCTGTCGGGCTCCGGCACTTCCTGACCACGCGCCTGCGGCGCGATCATCTCCTCGACCGCAGTGCAGGTGGTTCGCGGGCTGACATACGCAAAGGCATCGCCCCAGCCGGTGAGGCCGCTATCGGTCGTGACCTCGACCACGACCATGTCGAGCGCGGAGATCGCCGAGGCGCCCTGACGGAAGCTTGCGGGACCGGCGTCATAGGGAATGCGCAAGTGATGCGCGCGGACGTTGGCGATCTGCATGGTTGGATTCTCTTGTTCTTGTGCATTCGCGCGGGAGAAAAGGCAGGGTGGGCAAAGGCGCCTTGGCGCCGTGTCCACCACTGCGATCAACGGGGTTGTTGGTGGGCACGCTATCGCTTTGCCCACCCTACGACGGCCCTTGAACCCTTACGAGTTCTTCTCGCCCGACATAATCGGCCCGAAGAGCTCCCAGGTCTCGCCCTTGAAGCGCTGCATCTGCAGCTGTTCGAGCGGCGCAAAATCGGTCGGGCTGGTCCTGATCTTGGTGCCTGGCAGATAGATGCCGATCTCGAAGTTCAAATTTGCGGCCTGCTTCATGACGTTCTCGCGGGTAAGATCATCGCCGCACTGGCGCAGCACCTGCTCCAATCCCTTGGCAACGCCATAAGCGAACACGGTGGAGGCGTCCGCCTGGTCGCCCTCCGGGTACCACTTGGTCATGAACGCCCGCCACTCGTTCATGGCCGGATCGTTCTTCCACTGGGGGTCGTTCGGGTCTTTCAGATAGGCGGTGCTGAGAATGTCCTGGTCATTCTCATAGCCGGCCGGCTTCATCACGCTGCCGATCGAGACCGACACGTTGGTGAGGAAGTGCACCGGGTGCCAGTTCAGCTCCGCGATCTTCTTGATCGCCTGCGCCGCGAATTTCGGTGTCGCGATGTTGATGAAAATGTCGGGATTGACCCCCTTGATCTGCACCACCTGCGAATCCACCGTCGGCGACGAGGTCTCGTAGGACGTCTCGATCAGGATCAGCTTGCCGGCCTGGTCGCCGAGGCCCTCGCGCAGCCCGGTCACATAGTCCTTGCCGAAATCGTCGTTCTGATAGAGCACGCCGATGGTCTTGCCCGGATGGTTCTTGAGGATATAGGCCGCATAGATGCGGGCCTCGGTCGGGTAGTTCGGCTGCCAGCCCATGGTCCACGGGAAATTCTTCGGGTCGTTCCATTTCGCCGCGCCCGTCGAGACGAACAGCTGCGGCACCTTCTTGGCGTTCATGTATTTGTGGATCGCGCTGTTGGAGGGCGTGCCGAGCGGGTTGAAGATCAACAGCACCTCGTCGCTCTCGACCAGTTTGCGCGCCTGCTCGACCGCCTTCGGCGGGCTGTAGGCGTCATCATAGGAGATGAAGTTGATCTTGCGGCCGTTGATGCCGCCTTCGGAATTGAGCTTGTTGAAATAGGCGGCCTCGGTCTTGCCGATGGTGGCATAAGCCGACGCCGGGCCCGAATAGGGCATGATGTTGCCGATCTTGATCTCGGTGTCGGTCGCGCC
>DATMNV010000109.1:0-97834 GCA_035568535.1 Bradyrhizobium sp. | reverse complement strand
AGGTGGCGACCGAGATGGCGCTGCATGTGCTCGCCTACAACCTCACGCGCGTGATGAACATCGTCGGTATCAAACCGTTCCTCGCGGCGATCCGGGCTTGAGGAGCGCTCATGCCGGCCGTGAGACCGTTTAGGGTCGCTCAGCATGGCCCGAGGCTGCGCCCGGATTGACTCCAGACCCGATACAGCAAAATAAGCTCAGCCGATCGCGTCGAGGTCCATCACGCCCGGTTACTTGCAGTTACTGGGGTACGAAAAACGTTTCCACACGGCCTGGGTCAACACCGGAAGTCGCTCATCGGTGACGACAGTGTGAATCGGCGTGGGGTCCGGGCGCCGATCGGCGTCATAAGCGATTGATCAATTGGGATTCTGTGGGGTCAATGTTCGGCGCCGTTTCACAGCAGCCTGTAGATAGCCATGCCTTGTCAACGCGCCGCGTCGGGAAGAAGCGCGCTAATTTTTTTTTGGTGCCCGACGAAACATTTTCCCAATTTCGGGGAACACTTGCTGCTGAGGCACATGGTGAAAGTTTCGTCGTTCGTGCACGAGGTGCGCACCGAAATTAGTCAGGCGTGCAGCGAGATGGCCGACCGGAACGGTGAGCTGCCATTGAGTGAGCAGGGGTGACGAATGTGTGGACGATGGGACTGCCGCAAGCCCTGATCTGGATCGCACTGGTCACGGTCGTCCGCCCAGTACCCGACATAGCTGGAACAAAATAGGGCTCGCTTTGTGCCACCAAAGGCCTACCGTCGCTACATTATCGGCAGTCTTCCTAGGCGCCGCTGACTGAGAGTTCTTTGCGCTCCCGCCTCTTGGCGGGGACGAAAGACATGGTCCGGCACCGCCGAGATTGTAGATAACATTGAGGAGCTACGCCCTAAGCGGCACAACGTTGGTCTTTGTGCCGACCGGCGGGCTCTCACAATAGACCGCCCAGTCGGCCATCAGCCGGCGCCGCTTCTCACGCATATCGCCGCGGCGGTAGGCCGCTTCGACCTTGTCCGAGACGGTGTGCGCGAGTGCCATCTCGGACATCTCGTTGGGATAGCCTGTCTGCTCGGAGCACCAATCTTTAAAGGTCGATCGGAAGCCGTGAACGGTCACATCTTCGCCGAAGCCCATTCCCTGAAGCAGCTTGAGCATCGCGATGTGGGATAGTGGTGAGCCATCGCCATGGGCGAACAGATATTCGGTGTCTTGCGGCAGGTCGTCCAGGATCGCCAGCGCGCGGTCGGACAGCGGCACGACGTGGTCGCGCTTCCTGCGGCCTCGTCGCCCCTTCAGCCGGCCGGCCGGCACAGTCCAGATGCCGTCCCCGCGATCGATCTCGGTCCGTACGGCGCCGATCGTGTCGCCAGTCCTGGCCGCGGTCAGGATCGTGTATTCGAGCGCGCGGGCGCTCAGACTGTTCTGTCGGCGCAACTCGGCCATGAACCACGGCAGGTCCGCATAGGGCAACGCCGTGTGGTGCTCGACCGGCGCAACTGTCAATCGCTCCGGCAGCAGCTTGTCGAGAAGCCCTTTCCAGCGGGCCGAGTTCTCGCCGTCTCGTAACTTCTTGGCATAGGCCCAATCCAGCACGTTCTCGATCCTGCCGCGCACACGGCTTGCCGTTTCCGTCCTTGCGATCCAGAAGGTCGGGCTATCCGGGTCCTTCTTGTCGATCGGCTGTTTCAGGACTCTCAGCACGAGGTCGGTGGTGATGCCACCGACCGGCAGCTTGCCGATGATGGGATAGACCCAGGTCTCGAGGGTCGACGTCCACTGGTCGGCGTGCTTCGCGTTCTTCCAGCCGGCGCGGTGGTCGCGGATGTAGTCCTTGGCGCACTGCTCGAACAGCACCGTCTGTGCCTTTGCGAGCGCGGCGGCCGCCTCCCGGGTTTTCCGGGCCGCGAGGGGATCGATGCCCTGGTCGAGCAGCTGACGCTGCTGGCGGGCCCGGTCACGCGCCTCGGCGAGCGTCCAGGTGTCGAGAGAGCCCAAGCCCATCTCGCGCGCGAGCGGTTTCCCTGCCTTGCTGATGTGACCCTTGAACCGATATCGGAAGATCCAGGACTTCGCGATCTTTTTCCCGCCATCGCCGGTGACCTGGAGATAAAGCCCGCCGCCATCGCCGTACATGCCGGGCGTTTTGGCCTTGGTAACTTGAAGCGCCGTCAGCTTTCCGCTTGCCATCGTACCCGCTCCCTTACCCACATCTGAGTGACGAATTTACGCGAATGGTGCCGAACGCGCAAGAACGACCGAATCCGAGAAGCGAGCTATTCACAGGCACTTTTTGAACGATAGCGAATAGGGCCGAACAGATGCGGGTCGGAGAAGATTTCCGCCGCCGCCGCTTCCGTGGAGGCAACAAAACCACTGCCGTCCGGGCCCCGGACGGCAGGGACATTGCTATTTTCGGCGACACCTCGACACCGGCCCGGCCAGCGACCATTTTCCGTTGTGCGCCATAGCCTTACAGGCGGTTCCTCCGCCCGCGCAGAAGGGTTTTTGTGATGCAACGGGTCCGTTCATTGCTGCGTGCGACACCAGGCCGGATCAGCCGCCGGTTCGCGCAGTTCGTCGCCATCGCGGCCGCTAGCCTGCCGGACGCCGGCGCCTGAGACGCGCTACGCCGCCTGCCGGTGCATGTCGCGGAACAGGCGCGGCGCGATTCCAAAGTGGCGTTCAAACGCGCGGTTGAGCCGGATCGGCGTCAGCCCCACTCTTGCGGCGACGGCCTTCAACGGCATCTCTTCAGAGATCAAGGTTCGCGCAGCTTCCAGCCGCACCATCTCGACGAACTGCGCCGGCGGCGAACCGACGGCGGCCGAGAAGCGGCGATAGAAGCTGCGCTCGGTGAGCCCCGTGCGGGCCGCGAGCGAGGGCACGTCGAGAGCCTCGTCGAGATGGTTCTGCATCCAGGCAATCAGGCCGGCGAACGGGCTTTCCGCCTTGATCTGCGCATCCAGGAGCGGACTGAATTGCGACTGATAGCCGGGACGGCGGGCGTAGAGCACGAGCCGCCGCGCCACCGCATTCGCGATCTCCGCCCCGCAATCTTCCTCCACCATCGCCAGCGCCATGTCGATGCCGGTGGTCACGCCTGCGGAAGTCCAGACGCGGCCATCGACCACGTAGAGCGCGGCGGGATCGACGCTGAGATCGGGATAGCGCGCGGCGAGCGCAGCACAGGCTTCCCAATGGGTGGCGACTTTCTTTTTCCCGAGCAGCCCCAGCGCCGCCAGCACGAACGTGCCCGAGCAGACCGATCCAAATCGCCGCGCTTTCGCGGCGAGCTTCGGCAACGCGCGGTGGACCGCGGGCAGGGCGATCACGGCGCGCAGTGCAGCTTCCTCCGCGCCGGCAACCAGCAGCGTGTCGATCGACGGCGCGCGAAATTGCGCGAGCGCGCGCGTCGAAAGCGTCACGCCGCTGTTGCTTGCGACCATGCCACCCTGCGGCGAAAGCACTGCGATCTCGTAGCCGCCATGCCGAAGCATGTGGCTTGCGCCGGCAAACACCGCCGCGGGGCCGGTGACATCGAGCAGCTGGAAGCCGTCATAGGCGACGAGCGCCACGGTGCGGATTTTGGTCATTGGCAGAAAATAGCAGATATTTGTCATTTCTGACAATACCGCCGCGGGCTAGCGTTTGCCCCATCACAGGGAGCAAACCCATGCGGCTTTCCATCATCATCTTCGACGGCTTCACCACGCTGGACGCGATCGGCGGCTACGAGGTGCTTTCACGCCTGCCTGGCATGGAGACCGAGTTCGTGGCGGTCCAGCGCGGCGTCATCGCCGCGGACACGCGGCGGCTCGGGCTGGTCGCCTGGCGCGACTTCGCCGAGGTCAGTTCGACCGACATTCTCTATGTGCCCGGCGGGCCCGGCGCATTCCCGCTGGAGCAGGATCAAGCCTTCCTCGACAAGATCCGCGCGCTGGATGCAACCTCGCAATGGACCATCGGCATTTGCAACGGCGTCGGGCTGCTTGCGGCGGCAGGGCTGCTGACGGGCAGGAAGGCGACGACCAATTGGTTCTATCAGGAGCGGCTGAAAGCCTATGGCGCCGAGTTCGTCGCCGAGCGCTATCACCGTGACGGCAAATATGTCACCGGCGCTGGCGTATCGGCCAGCATCGATACCGGCCTGTTCGTGGCCTCGCTGCTCGCGGGCGAGCAGGTCGCGAAAACGCTGCAACTCGGCATCGAATATTACCCGGCGCCGCCATTTCCGGAGAAGGGCCCGCAGGAGGTCGCCCCGGAAATCCAGGAACGGATCCGCCGCTTCGAAAGCAGCGGCGCCACGGCACAGATGAAGCTCACGGCGCCATTCAAGAATTTGATCGCGATCGAGCCGGCCTGACGGTGCGGGTTCCCTGCGGTTCCCGGCAACGGCGGAAGCCGGCTGCGTGCAGATTGGTGCAGACGGCCTCCACGGCGAGGGATAAGGTGCCCCGATAAAAAATAAGTGCCGGGAGGGAACCATGTCACGATATATCGTCCAGTTCATGAAGGACGTGCTCGGCGGCAATGGCCGGGAGATCGAAATCTGCCAGCGCTCGCTCGAGGTTGACGCGTTGAGCGAAGATCAGGCCACGGAATTGGCGAAGCAGAAGTTCTGCGAGACCGAACGGCTTCGCGAGTGGTCGCTGCATGCCGACCGCATCAGGACGGATCTCGCCGCCTAGCTTTTCAGCGGCACCAATTTTAGCGTGAAGCGCGCGCCGCGGGGATCGCGGTTTTCCACCGTGATCACGGCCGAATGCAACTCGGCGATCCGCTGCACGATCGAAAGCCCGAGCCCGGTCGAGCCCTGCTTGCGGCGATCGCGCCGCCAGAAGCGGCGGAAGATGAATTGGCGTTCGTCTTCTCCGATGCCGGGTCCGCGGTCGAGCACGCTGACGGTGCCGTTGTCTTCCACGACGAACTCGACGGTAGAGCCGGCCTCGGTGTGATTGATCGCGTTTTCGGCGAGGTTGCGGATGGCGCGGCCAAGCATCTCCGGATTGCCCTTGACCCAGACCGGTTCGTTCACGCCCGAGAGCGCGACGTCCTTGCCCTGCGCGAGCGCGAGCGGCGCCACGAACTCGGCGACCCCCGCGGCGACCGATTGCAGGTCGGCCTTTTCATCAGGTCCCACCACGACGGCGTCCAGCTCGGCAATGTCCAGGAGCTGGCCGACGATATGCGCCATGCCATCGACATTGTGGCGGAGGGCCGTCCGCATGTCTGCATCTTCGAGGAGATCGATGCGTGTGCGCAGCACAGCCAGCGGCGTCCGCAATTCATGCGCCGCATCGGCGGTGAAATCGCGCTGGATTCGAAATCCCTCCTCGAGCCGGTCGAGGCCCTGGTTGACCGCGGAGACGAGCGGGCGGACCTCCTGCGGAATCTCGTCAGTCGGCAGCCGCACACCCGGGCGCGCAGGTCCGATGCCTTCGGCGATTTCGCTCGCTTCCCGCAGCGGGCGCAGGGCGCGGTTGAAGATCGCGATATCTGCGATCAAGAGCACCAGCAGGATCGGCAGCGTGATCCAGCCAACGTCCCTGTAGAAATCGGCGACGATGTCGTCCGTCAGCACGTCGCGATTGGCGAGATCTTCGCCGGTCTGGATCCAGACTGTCTTGTCGCCAACGCTCTTCTCGACGCTGGCGCCCGAGATCGTGGCGTTGCCGTGCCGCTGCTGCAGGTATTTGACGTCGGCCGCGCGGGTGTCGCCGGGAAACAAGGCGGCATGATCCTCGCGCGACGAAAACAGCACCGCGCCGCGATCATCGATCACGGCGTAGGAATAGCGGCCATAGGCCTGCGAATAAAGACCAAGAAGATCGAGGGGCAGGTCGAGTTCGAGGTGACCGTCGGGCGTGGCGCTGAGATGCTCGCCGACCGAGACGGCCTGGTCCTTCATCGCCTTGTTGTGGATGTTGTCGGTCGCATAGCTGAGCAGCCAGGACAGCGCGAGCGACATCAGGATGGAGGTGATCGCAACGACGACGATATGCAGGAATACGATGCGTGAGATGATCGAGGGAAATCTCAGCACGCTATTTTTCCTCCGCGATCAGGTAGCCCACGCCGCGGATGGTGTGCACCTGAACCCGGGCGCCGCGCTCGGAGAGCTGCTTGCGCAGGCGGTGGACATAGACCTCGATCGCGTTCGAGGCGACGTCGCCGGAATGTCCGAAGATGTGGTCCTCGACCTGCTTCTTGGAGACGACGCGGCCCTTGCTGCGCATCAAAAGCTCGAGCACCGCGGTCTCGCGTGCGCTGAGCACCTGGGGCTGGTCGTCGATCGAGGCCTGCCGGTTCTGCGTGTCGAAGGCGAGATTGGCGATGCGCAGGCTCGAGCCGAGCAGTTGGCCCGGACGGCGCAACTGCGCTTCCAGCCGCGCGACCAATTCCTCCAGCGCAAACGGTTTCACCAGATAGTCGTCGGCACCGCTGCGCAAGCCGTGCACGCGATCGTGCAGGCCGCCGCGGGCGGTCAGGACCAGCACCGGAATCGGATTGTCGCGCTGGCGGATCTCGCGCAACAGTTCGAGCCCGTCGCCGTCGGGCAGGCCGAGGTCGAGGATGAGGGCGGCGTAAAACGTCGTGGCAAGCACCGCGCGGGCGTCCTCCACCGTCGACAGCACGTCGCACTCGTAGCCGGCCGTCTTCAGCCCCTTGGCCAGAAGCCCGGCGAGCTCTTCATTGTCTTCGACGATCAGCAATCTCATGAAGTGTCACCCAACCGACACTGCGACTCCAGGCCCAATATGGTCCATGATCAAGTTAAAGCGAATCGACCCGATCGGAAGCCACACGATCGGCGCGCCGCTCGCTTGCGCTCAGGCAGTGTAAGGCCCGTGTAAGCATTAACGAGTCAGCGTGCGGCGTACGGTGTAATCGCAGCATTTGGCGCGCCGAAAGGCAAGATTCTTGCTGCTAATCCGGCGGCGAATCGGCGCCTGAGAGTCGCTTGGACACGGCCTCATCGCACGGGCTTGGTCCGGTGACACTGCGCTATTGCGGCAGTCCGAAATGACCAATATGACGAGGGGCGAAACCGCTACCGCAAGCATCACACGGGTATCGGCAGCGGCGGGTGCCTGACGCAATGCAAAAAGTTGTCACATGACATTGGGCGCAAACTGGAGCCCACGACGGCTGGCGCTTGCGCTGGTGGCGATCGTATTGGTCGCCGGCGCCGTCACGGCCGCGAGCCGGATATTTGTTCAGCGCGCCAAATCGTCCGAAACCTCGCGCGTCACCAAGGGCGATTCCACGCGCTTCACGCCGACCGATGCGGAATGGGCAAGCCTTGCGTTCGAGCCGGCGGCCGAACAGGTGTTTCGCGCCGAGCACGTCACCGAGGGCAAGATCGCGGTCAACGAAGACAGTTCGACACCGATCTTCTCGCCCTATGCCGGGCGCGTGGTCAAGCTCATGGTCAAGCCGAGCGACGTCGTCCAGCGTGGGCAGCAGTTGTTCGTCATTGAGGCGACCGACGCCGTGCAGGCGCTGAACGATACCATCACGGCGCTGAGCGCGCTGAACAGCGCGCGTTCGAAGCTCAATCTGGCGCAGATCAACGAGAAGCGTCAGAACGATCTCTATGCCGGCAAGGCAGTGCCGCTGAAGGACTGGCAGAACGCGCAGAACGATCTTGTCACCGCGCAGAACGACGTGCGCTCGGCCGAGACCGCGCTGGAGGCGGCTCACAACCGCCTGCGCATTCTGGGACGCTCGGAAGAGCAGATCACCGCCTTTGAGCAGACCCGGCAGATCAGCGCCGACACCCCCATCTATTCGCCGCTCGGCGGCACGGTCGTGCAGCGCAAGGTCGGGCCCGGCCAGTTCATCTCCACCGGCGCCAGCGATCCCGTGTTCGTCATCGGCGACCTCTCGACGGTATGGCTGACCGCCTTTGTGCGCGAGAGCGAGGCTGCGGACGTGCGCATCGGCCAGGACATCGATTTCACGGTGCTGGCGCTGCCGGGCCGTACCTTCAAGGCGAAGATCGACTATGTGGCGGCGGCGATCGATCCGGCCACGAGGCGGCTGATGGTGCGCGCCACCCTCGACAACAAGGACGGCCTGTTCAAGCCGGAGATGTTCGCCAATGCGACGATCTATGCCGGCGACGACCGCAAGTCGCTCGGCGTGCGCAAGCAGGCGCTGATCCATGAAGGCGACCGCGTGCGGCTGTGGGTGGCGCATGACGACAACTCGCTCGAGCTTCGGCAGATCCAGACCGGCCTGATCAACGGCGACTATGTCGAGGTCCGCAACAACCTGAAGCCGGGGGAGAAAGTCGTCGTCAAGGGCAGCCTCTTCATCGACCGGGCGGCTTCCGGCACATGAACCGCGTGTAGAGATCGATGGACCGCCTCGTTTCCTTCGCTGTCGAACGCCGCTTTCTGATGGTCGGCCTGTTCGTGGCCGTCATCATCGGCGGTCTGGTGGCGTTCCGGCAGCTCAACATCGAGGCCTATCCCGATCCGACGCCGCCGATGGTGGATATCGTCACTCAGAGCCCGGGCCTGTCGGCCGAGGAAATCGAGCGTTACATCACGATACCGCTGGAAACCCAGGTTGCGGGCATCAAGAACCTCAACGTCATCCGCACCATCTCGCTCTACGGCCTGTCCGACGTCAAGCTGCAGTTCTCGTTCGACTACACCTATGACCAGGCGCTGCAGCAGGTCTTGAACCGACTTTCACAGCTTACGCCGTTGCTCAACAACGCCCAGCCGCAGATTTCGCCCTTGAGCCCAATAGGCGAGATCTATCGCTACCGGCTGGTCGGCCCGCCCAATTATTCGGTGCTGGATCTGAAGACGCTGCAGGACTGGGTGCTGCAGCGCCGCTTCCGCACCGTGCCCGGGGTGATCGACGTCACGGGGTGGGGCGGCAAGACCAAGACCTATGAGGTGCAGGTCGATTTCAACAAGCTGGTCGCCAATGGGCTGACGCTGCCGCAACTCTTGCAGGCCGTCAGCAATTCCAACATCAATGTCGGCGGCAACACCGTCAATATCGGGCCGCAGTCGGCGGTCGTGCGCGGCGTCGGCTTGATCCGCTCGATCGACGCGCTCGCCAACACCATGATCGCGTCGCCCAACGGCACGCCGGTGCTGGTGAAGGATGTCGCCACCGTCACCGTCGGCTACCAGCCGCGGCTCGGCATCGCCGGCGAGAACAACGACGACGATATCGTGCAGGGTATCGTGCTGATGCGGCGCGGCGAGCAGAGCTCGCCCACGATCGCGCGGGTCGAGGAGCTGGTGGAGCGCATCAACAATTCCACCATCCTGCCGCCGGGCGTGCATATCGAGCGCATCTATGACCGCAAGGACCTGATCGAAACCACGACGCGGACCGTGCTCGAGAACATGGTCGTCGGCATCTGCCTGATCGTGCTGTTGCAGTGGCTCTTCCTCGGTGACCTGCGCAGCGCGCTGATCGTCGGCGCCACCATTCCGTTCGCGCTGTTCTTTGCGGTCATCATTCTGGTGATGCGCGGCGAGTCCGCCAACCTGCTGTCGGTCGGCGCGATCGATTTCGGCCTGATCGTCGACGCCACCGTCATCATGGTGGAGTCGATCTTCCGCCGCCTGTCGCAGACCGAGCGGCTCTCTGAATCCGAGCTAGCGACAATTTCGCCCAACACCGTCACGGACATGAAGCACCATGCCATCCTGACGGCGGCCGCCGACGTTTCGCGCTCGATCTTCTTTGCCGCCGCCATCATCATCGCTGCCTTCATTCCGCTGTTCACGCTGAGCGGGGTCGAGGGCAACATCTTCAGCCCGATGGCGCGCACCTATGCCTATGCACTGGCGGGCGGCCTGCTCGCGACCTTTACGGTATCGCCGGCGCTGAGCGCGATCATTCTGCCGGTGCATATCGAGGAGACCGAGACCTTGATGATGCGGATCCTGCATCGCATCTATGTGCCGGTGCTGCGCCGCTCGCTGGCGAGCCGCCGCGTCGTCCTGGTCGGTGCCGGCGTGCTGATCCTGATGACCGGCATTGGCATCCGCCTCCTTGGCCTCGAATTCCTGCCGAAGCTGGAAGAGGGCAATCTGTGGATTCGTGCCACCCTGCCGCCGACCATCTCGCTGCAGGAGGGCAACGCCTATGTCAACGAGATGCGCAAGCTGATTGCGGCCCGGCCCGAGGTCGAGGCGGTCGTGTCGCAGCACGGCCGTCCCGACGACGGCACGGATGCGGCGGGCTTCTTCAACGCGGAATTCTTCGCACCGCTCAAGCCCGCCAAGCAATGGCCGGGCGGCGAGGACAAGGATGAACTGACCGCGAAATTGCTCGCGCAATTGCAGGAGAAGTTTCCCGGCGTCGAGTTCAACTTCTCGCAATATCTGCAGGACAACGTCTCGGAAGCCGTCTCCGGCGTGAAGGGCGAGAACTCGATCAAGCTCTACGGCAACGATCTGCAGGCGCTGACGGATACCGCCAACAAAATCAAATCCGTTCTGGGTACCGTGCAGGGCATCACCGACCTTGCGGTCTTCACCTCGCTCGGCCAACCGACCATCCAGATCGAGATCGACCGCGCCCGCGCCGCCCGCTATGGGCTGACGCCGGGCGACATCAACACCACGATCCGCACCGCGATCGGCGGCGACAGCGCCGGCGATCTTTACGAGCCCGGCAGCGACCGCCATTTCCCGATCATCGTGCGCCTCGCACCGGAATATCGAAGGAGCGCGGAAGCGATCCAGAATTTGCGGATCGGCGCGCAGGGCCCGAACGGCATCACCCAGGTGCCGCTGTCGGAAGTGGCCTCGATCAACCTGGTGTCGGGCGCGGCCTATATCTACCGCGAGCAGCAGGAGCGCTATCTGCCGATCAAGTTCTCGGTGCGCGAGCGCGACCTCGGCAGCGCCATCCAGGAAGCCCAGCAGAAGATCGCCGAGCAGGTGCAATTGCCGCCGGGCTCGCGGATCGAATGGGTCGGCGAGTTCGGCAACCTTCAGGACGCGATCAAGCGACTTTCGATCGTGGTGCCGATCAGCCTTACGCTGATCGCGGTGCTGATCTGGTTCAACTTCGGCTCCGTCGTCGACACCATCCTGACCATGACCGTGATTCCGATGGCGGTATTCGGCGGCGTCGTTGGCCTCTTGTTCAGCGGAATCCCCTTCAGCGTCTCGGCCGCGATCGGCTTCATCGCGCTGTTTGGCATCTCTGTCATGGACGGCATCATCATCCTCTCACAATACAACGCGCTCATTGACGAGGGGATGGAACGGGGCGCCGCTATCCTGCGCACCGGCGAATTGCAACTGCGCCCGGTGCTGATGACCTGCGTGGTGGCGGGCGTCGGCCTGTTGCCGGCGGCGTTATCCACCGGAATAGGCTCGCAGGTGCAAAAACCGCTGGCCGTGGTGGTGGTTGCGGGCATGATGCTGGCGCCGATCGTCATTCTGGTCACGCTGCCGGCGTTGATTTCGATGTTTTCGCGGCGGACCCGACGGGGATACGCCTCGGAGAATTAGGGTTCGGTCGAATAGGTGGACCGGCAGTATGGGTGGGGTAGTGAGCAGGGCCGTTTTCGGATGCCGACCAAACCTCCGCTTGCCGGGGGCAGGGTTTGCATGCGCGATTTTTGGCCTGCTCGCCACCGCGACGACCTCGGCTGCCGAGACACTGCAGGACGCGCTGGTCAAAACCTATCAGACCAACCCGCAGCTCAATGCCGAGCGGGCCCGGCAACGGGGCACGGATGAGAACGTGCCGCAGGCGCTATCGGGCTATCGGCCGCAACTGGTCGCGAGCCTCTCCGCCGGCCTGCAGGCGGTTCGCAACGTTTTGCCTGACAACAACTTGGTGAGCACGAACCTGAAACCCTGGACGATCGGCTTGACCGTCACGCAGGTGTTGTTCAACGGCTACAAGACCGCCAGCAATGTGCGGGTGGCCGAATTCCAGGTGAAGTCTGGTCGCGAGGCCTTGCGCAACACCGAACAGGGCGTGTTCCTCGATGCGGTGACGGCCTACATGAATGTGATGGCCAACTACGCGCTCTACGAATCGCAGCGTACCAACGTGCAGGTGTTGCGGGAAATCCAGGCGACGACGAAACGGCGGCTCGATGCCGGCGACGTTACGCCGACCGATACGGCGCAGGCCGAATCCCGCCTGAGCCGGGGCCTTGCCGATCTCAACGCCGCCGAGGTTGCGCTCGCGATCTCCAAGGAGATCTACACCCAGGTCATCGGTGAGGCGCCGACGCAATTGACGGCGGCGAGCCCGGTCGATCGCCTGATCCCGTCCACGCAACTCGCTTCGATCGACGCCGCGAGCCATGAACATCCCGCCGTGCTCGGCGCGGGCTATGATGTGGACATGGCGCAGACCTCGATCAAGCTCGCCGAGAGCGCGCTGCTGCCGCAAGTGTCGGTGCAGGGCAGTGTCAGCCGGCAGGTGCAGAACGACCCCACGCTCTCGGTCCAGAAGGAAGACCAGGCTTCGGTCGTCGGCCAGATCAATGTGCCGATCTATGACGGCGGCATGGCCGCCTCGCAAACCCGCCAGGCGAAGGAGGTGACTTCGCAGAGCCGGCTGGTGTTTGAACAGGTCCGCAATCAGACCCGTACTGCCGTGGTCAGCGCCTGGGTTTCTAGCGAAGGCACCAAGGTCGCGGTGCGCGCCGCCGAGTCCGAGGTGAAGGCGGCCGAGATCGCGCTGCAGGGAGTCCGGCGCGAGGCGCAGGGCGGGCAGCGCACCACCATCGACGTGCTCAATGCGCAACAGGACCTGACCAATGCGCGGTCGCGCCTGATTGGTGCGCAGCGCGACCGGGTGATCGCGTCCTATACCTTGTTGAGTGCGGTCGGACGGCTCGACATCCACACGCTCAACCTCAATACGCCCGATTATTCGGCCGACGTGCATTACCACCAGGTCCGCGACGCCTGGCACGGACTGCGTACGCCGTCGGGTCAATAGTACAAAAGGTCGCAACCACCCGATCTTTTAGTCGTGACTGTCATGCCGCTGGGGCATCTTCACGACTCTCGCGCAAAGGTTTTAACTAAACTGGAGCTTATCGCCGCCGGGTTCGGGAACTATCTGAGGGTTAGTGAATAGGTCCAAGCGTCGCGAATTCCGGGCCCAAGGGTCCGGGAGCGGCTCGGGGAGATTGACATGGCTGGTCACATCATTGTTTCGGACGAAGGTGCCACCCGCACCATCGTCATGCGCCGGCCTGAAAAGAAGAATGCGCTGACGCCGGAGATGTTCCTCGCCATGAGCGATGCCATCAACTCGGCGCAGTCGAATCCGGACATCCGCTGCCTGATCCTGACCGGCCGCTCCGGCGTGTTCACCGCCGGCGACGACGTAGGCGACTTCGTCAAGGAAGCCAGCATCAAGCGCGAAGAGGGCAGGCCGCGAAACTCGCTGCTTTTCGTGCGGTCGCTGATCACCAACAAGAAGCCGATCATCGCGGCGGTAGACGGCGTCGCCGTCGGCATGGGCGTGACCATGGTGCTTCACTGCGACTATGTGATCGCCGGCACCACCGCATTGTTCATGTCGCCTTTCATCCAGTACGGTCTCGTTCCGGAAGGCGCTTCGAGCCTGCTCTTGCCGCGGATGGCCGGCCATCAGCACGCGTTCTCGCTCCTGGTGATGGGCCGGCCGATGAGCGCGGAGGAAGCCCGCGAGGCCGGCTTCGTCAACTCGGTCGTGCCGCCCGGACACGCCATCATCGAGGCGCAAAAGGTCGCCCGCGAGATTTGCGAGTTGCCGCCGGAGGCGGTCGCCATCTCGCGGAAGTTGTTGAAATTGCCGACCGAAGACCTGCTGCGGCGGATGGGCGAGGAAGAACATCTGTTCAGCGAGCGCATCCATGCGCCCTCGGTCGTCGCCGCCGTCAAGGGCTTCATGCAGCGCAAGAAGCGCTGACCTCGCCGCCGGTGGACTTACCGGAGGTTGTGAGGCGCGAAAGTCGCCTGCCGCCAATATCGCCCATCGCTCAGAGCGCCTGTCCCTGGTCGCGGCCGCTTTGATGGTCGTTGCGCAAAAATGAACTGTGGAAATCTATTGGGGCCCACCCCCGAATCCCGTTGAAAATCACAGAACGCCGCAAGCCGGCCGCTAAGCAACAAAACCGACATAAAACCATCAGCGAAACCTGATTGGTGTATATTGGGTTAACGCGCGTTTGCGTTGGCCCCAATCGGGGGGTTGCGGAATGCGTAAGCGCGACGTGGCGGGGCAAGGGAAGTCGTTTGGGCAGTTGTCGAGAAGGGCCCGGCGATGGATGTCAGAGCTCAAATCTTCGGTTTCGCACCTCGTCGCGCCGCCCGGACCGGCCCCAAAACTGATTTTCGACCAGCTCGAGCCGCGCATGCTCTTGAGTGCGGATCCGGTGGTGGTCGATCTCACCTCGCTGCAGCCGCACCAGCCGACCCATAGCGTCGTGGTCCAGTTGCTGAACGAGGTCTCCACAACCGGAGACCAGACTGTCAATATCGAGCGGGTCCAGACGTTCGATGCGAATAATCCCACCAATGTGCTGTCATCGCAGGTCGTGGGTCCCGGCAGCAACATCACGGTCGTGACCGGCAAGGGCAACGACAAGGTCATGATCGACCTGTCGTCGCTGCCGCAATCGGCCAACCAGACCAATATCAGCGTCGTCGGCGGTGGCGGAGACGTCACGCTGTCGGTGATCGAGCCCGGCGGCAAGTCAGCCAACTGGCAACTCGATGGCAATGGCGCGGGCCATGTCGATGGCGCGATCCAGGTGTCCTTTACCGGCGTCGATCACCTGATCGGCGGCGGCACCGATACGCTGCAGGGCTCCGCTGCCGACACCAACTGGACCATTGACGGCCAGGGTTCGGGTTCGGTCGGGGCGACGAAATTCGAAGGTTTCGCCAATCTGGTCGGCGCCGCCGGCCTGAACGATGTTTTCACCGTCACCTCGACCGGCGGCCTGCAAGGCCCCATCGACGGCGGCGGGAAGGGCACGCTGGCCATCACCGCCAGCGGTCCGTTGGCCTGGCATCTCGATGGCCACGGCGGGGGCACGGTCGACGGGGCGATCGATACGGCCTTCACCGGCGTCGACCACCTCTCGGGCGCCGGCGCCGACACATTATATGGGTCGGTCACCGACACCGATTACACCATCGACGGCTCCGGCTCGGGTTTTGTCGGCGCAACGCAATTCGACGGCTTCTCGAACCTGGTCGGGCCGACTGGGCAGAACGATTACTTCACCTTCACATCGACCGGCAGCCTGCAGGGCTATGTCGATGGCGGCGGCCTCGGCACGGTGGCCTTCGATACCGGCACCGCCGACACGCTGGTGTCGACCCCGACCGGCCCGCATTCGGGCACCTTCGCCTATGGCAACGACGTCATCACCTATGTGGGGATGGCGCCGACCATCAGCCTCAATACGACGGCGGAAGTCGACCTCGTGCTGCCGGACTCGGTCACGGTCGATCACTCCCAGCTCTTCTACGACGATACCATCGGCGACGCGCACTTTGGCTTCATGGTTCTCAAGAGCACCGATGGCTCGATGGAGACCCAATTCTTCAAGGCTCCGACCAAGCTCTTGAAGATCACCGGCGGGTCGGGCGAAGACGACCTCAACATCATGTCGCTGGATCCGACGTTCCAGGCGAGCCTCACCGTCGATCTCTTGAGCAGCAGCTATGATCCCTTCAACGATGGCGGGGTGCTGCCGAGCAACGGGCCGAAACATGACAGCGTGATCCGCGTCACCGGCGATCTGAACCTGCATGGCGGCTCGATCTCCTACCAGCCTGACAGCACGACAACCCAGGGGCTGGTTGCCGACAGCATCTATATCGGCACGGTCGCCGAACAGACCGGTTCGACCGGCACGCTGACGACGTCGATCGGGACGCTGCAAGCGACGCCGGGCACCTCGACCTGGACGTCCAACAAAGACTACACCAGGGTGGCGACGACCGGCGGCACCGGCACCGGCGCCACGATCAGCATGTCGACCGACGACAAGGGCAACGTAACGGCCTGGCTCGCTGATGCGGGGACCGGCTACAAGGTCGGCGACGTCATTACGGCAAAGAACCCGGACGGCAGCGGCACGGTGTCGCTGACCTTCCGCAACATCGCCACCTCGGCCATCATCACCACCTCGCTGACGGGCGGCAACGCCGGCGACATCAATCTCGGCGAGCAGGGGATCAATCCGGCCGACGGCACCACGCTCTATGCGGGCGGCCAGACCATCCTTCTCGGCTCAAATGCCAAGCTGATCGCTGACGCCGACGAGACGCTCGGCAAGAAGGCCGGCAAGATCAACATCTCGACCTCGGACATCGCCTACCGCCTGGTGAGCTGGCCGGCGGATTTCACCTCCAAGCATTCCGGAATTTCGATCGACGGTAGCACCATCACCGGTGGTTCGACCAAGATCTACACCACGGCGGAAGACCTGAACTTCTCCACCGACGTGCCGGCCGGCTTTGCCGGTTTCGTCGGTTCGCTGGCGACGCTGCTCAACAACATTCCGGGCGAGGCGTTGTTCGGCTTCGCCGGCATCAACGCCTCGGTGATCCTGCGTGGCGCCACCGCGAAGATCAATATCGACGATGCCCACATCGACGTCGCCGGCACGCTCGACGTCAAGGCTCTGACCAAGGTCACCACCCAGGTCAATGCGATTGCCTCAGCCCTCGGCAGCATCAACAGCAAGGTCTCGATTGCGGTCGGCTATGGCCAGGCCTTCAGCGACGTCGAAGCCAATATCGGCGGCAGCACCGACATCACCGCGAGCGACAGCGTGACGGTGTCGGCGACCGGCTCGGTTTCATCGAAAACGGTGGCGCGCGCCTCGTCGAACCTGGTCAGCGCCAGCGTCAATCCGCAGGCGGTGTCGCTGGCGATCGCCTTCGCCTATACCGACTTGACCGACCTCGCGTCCGTCGGCGCCAACGCCACGATCACCTCGACGGCCGGCAACGTCAACGTGATCGCCAACGGCACCACCAGCACGGTGCCCGATGCGAGCACCATCAGCCCGATCGACGGCGCGGCCGGCGTCGGCGCGTCCGTCGCGCTGGAGTTCGCCAACGTCCAGGCCCATATCGACGGCACCGTGACCGCGCTGGGTACCACCGGCGACCCGGCCACGACCAAGATATTCAGCCCGAATCTCGGAGTCGACAATTTCATCCCCGGGGTGATCGGCAACAACGAGATTTATCTGCCCGACCACGGCCTGAGCAACGGCGAGCTGGTCACCTACACGCCCTATCTGATCTACACGCCGCCGATCCCCGGTGTTTCTGCCGGCATCCAGGATCCCGGCACCCAGAGCGACTCGGTGCCCGGCCTGACCAAGGGCTCGACCTACGCCGTCATCGTCGTCGACAAGGATCATATCCAGCTTGCCAAGGAACCGTCGATCGCGCTGTCGGCGAACGGCATCGATCCCAACTCGACGCAGTCGCTGAGCGTGGCGAAGGATTCCCTGTTCGACCTCGACGCGATCAATTCCAGCAACAACACCATCAGCATCGCCGCGCACGGCTTCCAGAGCGGCGACGTGGTCAAATACACCGACGGCGGCACCGCCGACATCACCGGCCTGCAGAACAACATGACCTATACGGTCAACAAGGTCGACGACAGCACTTTCCAGCTCGAAGATTCCAGCGGCAACGTCATCCATATCTCGCAGGGAAGCGCGCTCGGCACCCAGACCTTCACGCGCCTTTCGGACAGCGTGAAGGCGACGCTCAACCTCGCCACCATCGATTCCAACGGCCACATCGTGCTGCCGAAGCACGGCTTCACGGTCGGCGCCACTCCGCTCGAGGTAGTCTACGAATCGCTGGCCGATGACGGCATCAATTCGATCGGCGGGCTGACCAATGAGGGGCAGTACAAGCTCGTTGCGCTCGATGCCAACACGTTCAAGCTCGAGGACGAGAACGGCAACGACATCAACCTGACCGATCCGGGCGGGCCGGCGACGCAGGCGCTCGCCTATATCGGCGAGGTCAAGAGCTTCAATCCGACCACCGCCGTCAATGCGGCCAACGATACCATCGCGGTCGACGCCAGCGATCTGAAGGATGGCGATGCAGTCATCTACAACACCGATCCGAACTATTCGAAGACGCTGTCGAGCGCCTTCAATCTAGATGCGATCGATTCCGTCGCGCATACCATCGATATCCAGGGCAGCGGCTTTGCCAACGGCGACCAGGTCACCTATTCGGCCGGCGGCAACACGGCGATCACCGGGTTGATCGACAACACCACCTACACGGTCGTGAATGCGAACGGCGATGTGTTCCAGCTGCAGGACAGCCAGGGCCACATCGTGCAGGTAGCCCAGGACAACGCGCTCGGCATACAGACTTTCGTTGACCTGACCTCCGGGGCTTCCGCGGGCCTCAATCTCGCGCGCATCGATACCGCGAACAATCGCATTATTGTCGCCAATCACGGCTTCACCGGGACGCAGCTCGTCGACTATTCCTCGCAGCTGAACGACCCGAACGACCCGACCAAGGGCTTCGCAACGGTGATCGGCGGCCTGACCAACGCGGGCGACGGCACCACGACGACCGGTCAGTACAAGCTGGTCGTGATGCGGCGCGGCGGCCGCAGCGCCCTCAGTTGGCGGCTTTGGGTTCGACGATCGGGAACATGACCTTGAAGCTGTCGAGCATGGCGAAGAGTTCGTCGAGTTTTGCCGCATCACCTTCGATCTTGAGCCGGCCAGCCTTGATCGCATCAGTGAAGGTCGTCTGCTGCAAGATGACTGCTTCGAGCACATCACGCGCCAGCGTTACGGTTGCGTCGGCGTTGGCGGCGCGCTTGCCCGAGACATAGGTCAGCGCCGAATTTTCCAGCGTCAGCGCGAGCGGCAGCTTTGAGTCCGTGAAATCCCAGTTGATCAGGAGTGTCTTGGCTTCGGCCTTGTCGGCATTCAGGCGCAGGCCGAGATAGTCGAACAGCTGCTCGTTGCTGATGGCGTGCAAGGTTTCGGCATTGACCGTGCCGCCGCCGGGAATTTTGGGCGGGCCGTTGCGCAGCTCCATCGCGCCGACGAGATAGGCGTTGCGCCAGGTGCCGGCCTCGGCCTGGAAGCCGAGCTGCTCCAGCGCGTCGGCGCCAAGCTCGCGCGCGGCACGGTTGGCGGGATCGGCGAACACGATCTGGTTCATGGCGGTCGCGACCCAGCGGTATTCGCCCTTGGCAAAATCCGCACGGGCACGCGCGATCACGGCCTCCGCTCCGCCCATGTAGTCGATGGTCTTGCGGGCGTTCTCCACCGGCGGCAGCGGATCGAGATCGGCCGGATTGCCGTCGTACCAGCCGAGATATTTCTGGTAGACCGCCTTGGCGTTGTGGCGCAGCGTGCCGTAATAGCCGCGCGCCGACCATTCCTGCTCGAGGCTGGCCGGCAGCCGCAGCTGTTCGGCGATCTCGGCCGGCGTGAAACCTTCGTTCAGGAGGCGCAGCGACTGGTCGTTGATGAACTTGTAGAGGTCGCGCTGCTTCTTCAAGAGCTCGACCACGCGCGCCTGTCCCGCAACCGGCCAGTGGTGCTGGGCGATCAGGAATTCGGTCTTGTCGCCAAAGGTCTCCAGCGCCTCATTGATGTAGCGTGACCACAGATTGCCGTCGCGCACCTCCGAGCCGCGGATGGTGTAGAGATTGTGCATGTTGTGGGTGACGTCCTCGGCCATGTCGAGCACGCGGAACTGCGGGAAGTGCAGCAGCATCTCGGCCGGCGCTTCCGACCCCGGCACGAGCTTGAAGGCGATCTCGACGCCGTCGATCACGCGCGTTTCGTTCCTATCGATTGCGACGTTGGGCGCGATCAGCGTGATCCGTCCGAGCGCGATCGCCTTGCCCAACCCGGTATCGACCTGGCCGCGAGGGCCGGGCGGCAGGAAAATGCCGAACTGATATTGTGCGCGGCGGCTCATGGCGGTGCCGGCGGCGATGCTGTCGCCGACCAGCGCGTCCATGAAACCACGCGGCGCGATGATCTTCACCTTGCCGGCGGCGACGTCGGCCTCGCTGGTCACGCCTTTGACGCCGCCATAATGATCGCTGTGGTTATGGGTGTAGATGACCGTGCCGACCGGCTTTCGCGGCCGGTGCTGATAGTACAGCTCCAGCGCGGCACGCGCGGTCTCGGCGGTCGAAAGCGTGTCGACGATGATCAGCGTGCTGTCGCCTTCGACGATGGTCATGTTGGAGATGTCGATGCCGCGCACCTGATAGACGCGGTCGGTCACCTCAAAGAGCCCGTTGATGGCGTTGAGCCGCGCCTGCCGCCACAGGCTCGGGTTGACGCTGTCGGGCGCCTGGTCCTGCTTTTCGAATTCGTAAGCCTTCGTGTTCCAGGCTGGCCGCGGGCCCGGGCCTGGAATAAGCCCGTCGGACAGGGTGCCAATGAATCCGCGCATCGCGTCGTCAAAATCCTGCCGGTTGGCAAAGGGCAGGCGCTGCGCAAGCGCGGCATTGGCCTCCAGGGTCGCGGGCTCCGGTGCCTTCGGCGCGATCTGCGCCTGCGCGGCGGAGCAGGCCAGGATCATCGTCGCAATAATTGCCTGACGCATGGCGCGCTCCTGTCGCTCAAGCCACGTCCACATGGTTTGCGTCACGAGGTCGGCTACAAATTATCACAAGCATTACTGAGTTAGTGAAAACATTAACGCAAGAGTTTTTGCGTTAATGACGTGAACTTGATAAAGCGGGGAATTCGGAGGCACTCGAAGTTGATGGCGAAAGCGGTGCGAGAGGTCAGGAGAAGGGTTGGCGGCCGCAGCGCCCGCGTGCACGATTCTGTCCTGAAATCGGCGTTCGAACTGATCGCCGAAGGGGGAATCGAGAATTTCAGCGTGGCGGGGGTCGCCGCGCGCGCCGGCGTGCACGAGACCTCGATCTACCGGCGCTGGCCGTCGCGCGATGGGCTCATCCTCGCGGCCTGCCAGCATTTCATGGAAGACGCCGTTCCGGTTCCCGACACCGGCGCGCTACGCAGCGACCTGATCGCACTGATGCGGCACGCGCGCGCCATGCTGACGAGCCGGCAGGGACAGGTGATCGTGATCCTCACCCGGCTGCAGAACCCGAATGCGCGTGCAGTCCGCCATGAGTACTGGCAGCGGCGCTTTGCGATGCTGCGGCCGATCTTCGATCGCGCGGTCGAGCGCGGCGAGTTTCCGCGCGAGGCCGATGCCATTGCAGCGCTGCAGACGCTGATCGCGCCGCTCTATTTCCGGCTTCTGGTCAGCATCGAGAAGCTGGAGCACTGGCCCGTCGCCGACGAGGTCGATCGCCTGCTGGAAGGCCACGCCAAGCCGCGGCCCAGGAAGCGGAAGGGCTGATCCTTTACCGGAAGATCGACACCGGCGACGGCGGCTGCGTCGCTCCTGCCGCCAGCGAGCGTTGCACCATCACCGTGTCGCACCATTTGCCGAAGCGATAGGCGACGCCCGGCAGCGATCCGACCCGTACAAAGCCGAATTTTTCGTGCAGGGCGAGCGAGGCCGCGTTGTCGGCGTCGATATAGCCGATCATCTGCCGGAAGCCGGAAGCCGCGCAGGCATCGATCAGCTCCTGCAGGAGGATCCGGCCGACGCCACGGCCCTGATAATCGTGATGAATGTAGATCGAGTGCTTGACCGCGAAGCGATAGGCCGGGCGCTTGCGGAATTGCACCACATAGGCATAACCCACGACCTCGCCGTTCAGCGTCGTAGCCAGATGCGGCAGGCGGTGGCTGCGCAAATTCTTGCGCCGGTCGCGCAGATCGTCGGGCTCGGGCGTGCCGCTGTCGTCGACACCTTCCTCGACGCCCCGCCTGATATAGCGGCGATAGATCGCAAGCATCGCTTCGACGTCGCTGTCGCGCGTGGGCCGCACCATCAGGCGAAGTTCGGGAGCAGGGTGTTCCGCAGGCAAACTCATTCAGAAGCCACATAAGTGTAGAGCGCGAGGCGGCCGGCCGCATCGATCTCCTTATAGACGCCCTGGATTTCGACGTCGAAGCCCGGGAACGTATTGAAGCAGGTTTCGAACATTTTGAGATAATCGATCATCGGCTGCGCGCGTTCGTTCAAAAGCTCGCCCGGCACGATGGCGGCGATGCCGGGCGGATAGACCACAAACGGCGTGGTCGCAATGCGCCCCTGCAACGAACCGATCGGCAGGTAATCGACGTCGTTGCGCATCAGCCGCCGCGCCGCCTCGCGCGGCGATAGCGCGATATCAGGCAGATGCTCCGGCAGGAACTGCTTGCGCTGCAGGCCGGAGACATCGGCATCGCGGAAGAAGCGGTGCATGTCGCCGCAGAGGTCGCGCAGCCGGACCTTCGCATAACGCGCCGACCGGCTGCGGTAAAATTCGGGGATCGCATCCTCCAGTAACGCATTGTCGTCATGCAGCTTCTTGAACGCGACCAGGCCGGAGACCAGCGTGCCGGCCTTGCTGGCCTCGACACCGGGTGTGAGCAGGAACAGAAGCGAATTGAGGTCGTTCTTCTCCGCCACGATGCGGTTCTCGCGCAGAAATTGCGCGACGATCGGGGCGGGGATGCCGTGCTCGGCGTAGGCGCCGGTCAGGGGGTCGAAGCCCGGCGTCAGCAACGTCAGCTTGTTCGGGTCGGTCATGGCAAAGCCCGGCGCGAGATCGGGGAAGCCGTGCCAGTTGACATCGGGCGAGAGCTGCCAATAGGAAGCATTGGTCGCGAGCAAGTCGGTCGAGATCGTTTCCCAGGCGACATTGTGCACGGCGCCTTCACGCGACACGTCTGGAATCGCGACGCGATCGGGCACGAACGGCTCGAAGAACCAGCGCCGCTCGGGCCGCGTTTCCTTCTCCTCGAACTCGCGGCGCACCGCGCGGATCTTCTTGCGCAGCTCAATGCCGAGCCGGATGGTGTCGTCCCACAATACTTCGCCCGAGCGGCCCTTCATCATCTGCGCGCCGACATCGAGCGAGGCGAACAGCGGATAGAACGGCGAGGTCGAGGCGTGCTGCATGAAGCTTTCGTTGAAACGGCGGTGCTCGATCCTGCGCTTCTGGCCCTTGATGTGGCGATCCCTGATGTGGATCTGCGAGGCCTGCGAGAAGCTCGCAAGCTGCTTGTGGGTCGATTGGGTGGCGATGATGCCGGGCGCGTCGGGGCCGAGATTTTGCAGCCCCATGGCAAAGCGGCCGGCATAGAGCGGATGGAACTTCATGAAGCCGGCCCAGGCCTCGTCGAACAGGATATATTCGCAAAGGTGTCCGATGCGGGAGAGGATCATCTCGGCGCTGTGGATCGAGCCGTCATAGGTGCACTCTTCGACCACGGCGACGCGGAACGGGCGCGGCTTCTGCCAGGCGTCGCCGTCCTTCACCAGCGGATGGTTGCGGATGGCCTCGCGCAACGCCGTCTCGTCCAGCGCGTCCCAGCGCATCGGGCCGATCAGGCCCCAGGCGTTGCGTACGGTCGGCACATAGACGGGAATGCCGCCCGCCATCATCAGCGCGCCGTGATGGGCGGCCTTGTGATTGTTGCGGTCGAACAGCACGAGGTCGCCGTCGGTGACGAGCGCGCCGAGCGCCACCTTGTTCGAGGTCGAGGTGCCGTTGAGCACGAAATAGGTCTTCTCCGCGCCAAAGATTTGCGCGGCTTCCTTCTGCGCCTTCAGCGCCGGTCCCTCATGGGTGAGAAGGTCGCCGAGATCGAGAATGGAATTGTCGAGGTCGTCGCGGAACACGGCCTCGCCAAGGTGCTCCACGAACACCCGGCCGATCGGGCTGCGGCTATAAAACACGCCGCCATTATGCCCCGGGCAGGTCCAGAGCTGGTTGCCTTCCTCGGCATAGTCGACCAGCGCGCCGAAGAACGGTGTCTTCAGCGTCTCCGCATATTGCTTCAGCCGGCTGATCAGGTTCTTGGCAATGAAGGGCGGCGTTTCCTCAGAGAGGAACACATAGCCGTCGATGAAATCGAGCACCTCGACCGGCAGATCCTCGAACCGCTTGCGCCGGATCAACAGGATGATCGGAAAGTCGAGGCCGCGGCGGCGCATCAAATTGATCAGCGCCGCGGTCTTGCCCTCCAACCCCTTCTTGCCCCAGTCGACCACCATGCAGCCGATCGCGGCGTCGGTCTGCACCGCGATCTCGGCATCCTCCAGCTTGCGGGCGCGTACCACCTCGAAGCCGGAGCGCTCGATTTCGGTGATGATCTGGTTGAAGCGGATGCCTTCGAGGTCGTCGGCGTCGAAAACCGGCGCGGCGAACAGGAAGTTGAAGCGTTTGAAATAGTCCATGCTTGTCCCCGAATGGTGCAAGGGGAAAGCTGTTGGCGTATTCGATGACAGGCAGATGACAGTCGGTTTTGAGCGGGAGCGCGACGGCGAGAATCTTCAAATTGCGGCACATCGGACTAAGCTGAAGCTGCGAGCGGACGACGAATCCGGGCGGAAGTTCGAATCTTGTTGGGCGCGCCACTTCGGTACAGAACTGGGCACGCCAAAACCCGCCGTTTTTACGCTTTCAGCAGCGACGAGCGTGCGCAGGAGTACGCTTTTCGATCCCATGATGCGCAGCTCTTTCTGGTCGACTTCGACCCGTTGGGCGAGCGCGCGGAGGTGATCGCGGCGGTAGCCGCCGCCATCGGTCCGCATGCGCTTGCGGGCGGTCCTGGCAAACGCGTTGAGAGCCTGCGGCGTGATAGCCGGTCCGGCCCGTTCGATCGCATCCTCGGCCCTCTCTGCGTCAAGGCGGGCCTGATCGCGCGTGGCCTTCAGTTCACCGATGCGGTCCTTCAGCATGGGATCGGAGAGATCGGCGACGCCGTTCTCGATGGCATCGTAGAGCCGCCTGAGTTTGGCGTCGGCCTCGGCCGCCCGCTTGCGTAGTTCGGTGATATGCAACTTTCGTCGCTCGGCGCGCTCGGTGCGGCGATCGAGTACGTGCGACAAAAGCTGCTCAAGGCGCTTGGGCTGTAACAAACGCTGCTCGATGTATTCGGCAACCAGATTGTCGAGCTTTTCCATCGGAACAGTGCGACCCGGACAGCCGGTCGCGCCCTGGCGGGCTTTGGTGCAACAGGTGTAGTAGCGGTAACGGCCGCTCTTGCCGGTGCGGAGCGTCATTGCTCCGCCGCAAGCAGCGCAGAAGCAGATGCCGGTAAGGAGGGTCGGACCGCTGACGACTCTTGGCGGCGTCATCGCCGGGCTTCGGCTCTTGAGCAGCGTTTGGACGACTTCAAATTCACCCTTGTCGACGATTGCTGGCACCGCCATTTCCACGACTTCGGTCTCCGCCTTGCGCTCGCGGGTCTTCCAGAACTTGGTATTGAAGCGGTGCTGGCCGATGTAGGTCGTCCGAGTCAATACCTTGTGGACGGCATCTAGGCCCCACCGTCCGCCATCGCGAGTGCGGATACCGATAGCGTTGAGGTGCGTGGCTATGGACTTGACGCCCAGCGGCCCCGAGCTTCCGTTCCCTTCCCGGGCCAGGCGGAAGATCAGGCGCACCGTCTCGGCCTGGACAGGGTCGATCTCAAGGGTCTTCTTGGTCCGGTGTCCGCGTTGCTCGGAGGCCTCCACGATCCGGTAGCCGATCGGCGGCAGCGCGCCATTCCAGAAGCCCTGCCGAGCGTTCTCCTTCATGGCCCGCAGCGTGTGCTTGGCGTTCTCCTTGGACTGGTATTCGTCGAACAGCGCCATGATCTGCCGGATCATGTTGCTCATGGGATCGTCGCCGAGCTCTTGGGTGATCGAGACCAGCCGGACGCCGGCTTTGGCGAGGCGGCGGACGTAGAACTCGAGCTGGAACTGGTCGCGGAAGAAGCGGCTGAAGCTGTGGACCAGGATCACGTCGAACGCCGGCGGCTTGGTCGTCGCCGCGTCGATCATGCGCTGGAATTCCGGTCGCCGATCATCGGTTGCGGATTGGCCGGGCTCGACGTAGTCGGCGACGATCTCCCAGCCGTGCGACGCGCAATAGGCCTTCGCCTGGCGGCGCTGGTCCGGGATGGAGAGATCGCTGTCGGCCTGCCGGCCGGTCGAGACTCGCAGGTAGAGGGCAGCACGAACCGGCATCGTCATGGCGGTCTCCAAACCAAAGGGTCAGTGGCGGGTCGAAAACAATTCGTCGAACAGATCGCCGAACCAGGCCTCGAACACCTCGATCTCAGCCTCGGTGATCGGGACCTCGGCGGGCCAGTCGTCGGTCACGGTCCACTCGGACCGCTTCCTGCTTGCCGGGCGGCGTCTTCGTCGAGGCGCGGGCCGCAAATAGTCGTAGAGGTCGTCGGGCAACGATCCCAGCCGCATTCGTCTAGGTCGAGATTTTTGATCAGCCATGGCGCCTCGCGGACCGCAGACTCAATCCAGAGAACGGCGCAAATTTGTTCGCCGCAGCGGGAGCGGCATATCGCTCGCGCCGAGCCATCGGCGCATGGCCGAACACGCCGGGCCTGCCTGCGCTGGTCAAGGCCGCCAGCCGGCGGAGCCGGGCGCGCGCAGCGCGAGCCTTGACCGGCGTCGGCTGGTCCGGCAGCGCCTTGCTAGACGCAACGGCGCGGCGAGACCAAATCGGGCCGCGTCGCTAGCACATTGTGCTGACATGTTGAGCGCAAAGGAGAACCCCTATTCTTGCAAGGCGCGTCCATGCCAGAAAAGTTGCGATAACTCTCTGCACTGTCACACGATCGACCGCGACGCACCTTGGTCGCTTTATCCTGCTATCAAGCGGTCGGTGGTCTGCGCCTCGCCGGTCCTTGCGCTATCCTTCGCCAAATTGCGATCAGGCAAAAGCCAGGCGAAGCGGCCAGGCAGCAGACCTCGTGCAGACTCATTGCACTCGTTATGCCGATCATTGGGTCGCTCGCCCGTGCGTCATGTTCACCGAATCGACCGAGGCAAGGATGCAGGAACCGCGGCCGCCGTACCGGTTTTCGCAGATCCGGCGCGGGACCGATTTGCTAATGTCCGGTATTGTGGAGAGCGGACGAGAGAGCGGACATGGCGATATCGACGCGAATGACCCATACCGGAAGTCGGCCTCCGCTGCATCAGATGAGATGCCACGGCTTAAAACCCGCTCAACCACCGGCTTACATTTTTCCTACCGGCGGCTTATTCTTTGGGTGTGCGACGATGCCTTCCTGCGATGGGAGGCTACGTGAGGGGTGGCAACTTGCGCTATCGCTTCGAGGAGTTCGCAATTGACACCGACCGGCGCGAACTGCATCGCGGGGCAGAGGTCGTTACCATCGCACCACAGGTGTTCGATCTGCTCGAATACCTAATCCGAAACAGGGAGCGCGTGGTCAGTAAAGACGACCTCATCAATGCCGTTTGGAATGGGCGCAGCGTTTCAGACGCAGCACTAACGACCCGGCTGAATGTCGCCCGAAGCGCAATCGGCGACTCCGGGGATGAGCAGCGCCTGATCAAAACGTTGCCGCGCAAGGGAATCCGTTTCGTCGGACAAGTGCGGGAGGCTGCGGGCTCAAATCTCGGCGAAGTTGCGCCCGAGAGCACTCTTGTGCTCCCGGACAAGCCTTCCATCGCGGTATTGCCGTTCGAGAACATGAGCGGCGACCCCGAACAGGAATACTTCGCGGATGGGATGGTCGAAGAGATTATTACTGCGCTTTCGCGGTTCAAATGGTTGTTCGTGATCGCTCGCAATTCGAGCTTCACCTTCAAAGGCAAAGCAGTAGATATCAAGGAGGTCGGACGCAGGCTTGGCGTGCGCTACGTCCTTGAAGGGTCTGTGCGCAAGGCGTCGGGGAAGGTTCGCATCGCAGGCCAGTTGATTGATGCAGTGACGGGCGCGCACATCTGGGCAGACAAGTTCGAGCGTGACCTGACGGACGTTTTCGCTCTTCAGGACGAAGTAACGGTCGCTGTTGTCTCGGCCGTTGAGCCCAAGCTGCGTCAAACAGAAATTGAAATGGCGACCCGCCGCCCGCTGGAAAACCTAACGGCCTATGATTTGTCATTAAGGGCCAGGCAGAAATCTTCTCTAAGGACCCGAGAAGGTTTTGCCGAATCGATACGACTGGCTCATCGTGCCTTAGACCTTGATCCTCGCTCTATTTCGGCCGCCGTAGCCGCGGCCAATGGCCACTTCAACAACGTTGGTCTAGGCTTTTCTACCGATCCTCAATTCGATCGCAGCGAAGCAATTCGGCTGGCTCGCCTGGCATTAAGCCTCGACGAGAATGACGAGAGAGCTCTGAGCACCGCCGGGTTGGTTACCGCCTTGTTTATCGGCGACGACGAGACTGCCATCGATTATTCTGATCGTGCGGTCGCGACCAATCCAAATTCTCACTTCGTGTGGAACTATAGAGGATGGGTCTACCAACTTGCAGGCCAGTACGAAGAAGCAATCCGGAGCTTTGAACGCGGCATTCGCGTGAGCCCGTTGGACCCCGTCATTCACAATTATCTTGCTGGCATCGGTTTTGCCTTGATCGAACTTCGCCGCTTCGACGAGGCGGTCGCGTTTTTTAAGAGGGCTCTTCGTCAGAACTCGTCCGATGGGGTAGCTTTCCGTGGTTTGGCGTCCGCCTTGGCGCATCTTGGACGGGATGCCGAGGCGCGCGAGGCGGCGGCACGTATGCTTGAGATCGATCCGACCTTTACAATATCTGGGCGGATCAGTCGGGGCGGGCAAACAAACTTAAAGCTGCTAGTCGAGGGGTTTCGGAAGGCGGGGGTGCCCGAATGAAGCCCGCGTGTGCTCGCGGCAAGAGCGATGGGACAGGACGCAATTTGCTGCGATGGATGAGTCCGAAAATGGCCCATCGCGTCGAGCCTGGGATTGGTCAAGAGGACCGGTGTCGAAGGGTAAGCGGACTAAGCGTGAAATCAGCACAACGCCGCCTTGGGGCGTAGCGCAAGATCGTAGCTAATCGCAACTTTGCCGATTGTAGCGCCCGGCTGGCCAAAGCATCATAGCGCCACGGCGAAACTATAGTGCCCATCTTCATCGGCCGTGGCGCCATTCTACGCCAGAGCACGCTATCACCGACGAAAGCTCCGCTATTGTGCGGGCCTTCCCGCTGCTACGCGGCCGACCTTCGCCCGCGCGTTCGGGGCGGCGCGATCAACGCTTCCGCCGGAATGTCCCACTCGCGGTGCAGCTTCCAGGCCATTCTCATTGTGAGAGTGCGCTTCCTGGTCAGAATGTCGGACGCGCGCTGGCGCGAGCCGAGCAGGCGGCCAAGATCGGCTTGGGTATAGCCGCCCGTCTGCATGCGGTAACGGATAGCATCGATCGTGTCAGGCGGTTCGATCGGCCAGCGCTTACGCTCGTAGTCTTCGATAATCAGTGCCAGGAGATCGAAGCGATCGGCTTCCGGCGTGCCTGGCTGGGGTTCGTTCTGGAAGTATCGTTCGATCTCGTTCAGCGCCGTATCATAGTCGGCTTCGGAGCGAATCGGACGGATCATTTTTTTCGCCATGATACGGTCTCTGGATCGATGCGGTCATATTCTGAATGAGTGCCGATGAACTTCACGAGCACTCGGCCGAAAGCAAATGATACGTGAACGATCAGCCGATATTATTGCCGCCGAGGTCGAAGATCACTCGGTTGTCGCCCACGAAATCGACGGTGCTGCCGAACTGCCGCTTTATTTCGGCCGGGTTGGTCCAATGCGCCTTGGCCGCAATAGCGAACCACGCCCGAATTGGGCCTTCGGCATGCGGGTGACGCGCCCAAAATTCTCGTAGAGTGCGAAGGGCGATCACCTGCATGGCGAAGCTGTACCATGTCACCAATTTGGTGACAACCCGGCCTGCATATCTCGCGTTGGCATGGAGAGGCACAGCCGAACATTGGGTCGGTCGCCGATCGTATGGCATATTGCGCCACTAGCCAGCCCACGCAGGTTGCAGCCGTCCCGGCGCGGTCAGGATCTCTCCTTTCTGGATCAGCTCGCGGCAGATTTCCTTGAGCGCAGTGACCACTTCGCGCGTCGCCCGGCTGACCGGACGCCCGCGGGGCAGCGCCATCACGCGGTCGGCGCGGAGCCATGGCACCAGCGCGGCTGACAGGGTTCCCGCGGCTACTTCCAGGTGGATGCCGGAGAACGGCAATAGCCCGTAGCCCAGGCCGGAAGCCGCGATCCGCTTCATTGGCGTAGCGCCATCGACGCGGAGCGAAGACGGCACGCCTTCCGGAAACGGGTTGCGGCTGAGTGGCCGCACCGCGGCCGGCAGGGCATTAAACTGCTTTCGCGTGATCTTGCCGCCTTGCAACAGCGGGTCGCGCGGTGGGCCGATCAAAAACACCTGCTCGATTACCAGCGTCTCATAGTCGAGATGATCATTTGGCTGCGGCACCGTGACGATGCCGATGTCGAGCTCGGCGCGGAGCAGGCGGTCGCTCAGCGCTTCGGTCAGGCCCTCGCTCAGTTCGAGCCGCACCCGCGGAAAACGCTCGACAAAGATTTTCGCAAGCGGTGCATAGAGGATGTCGGCGAGGCTCGACGGCGCGCCGAGGCGTACCGTGCCCGACGGCTCGCGGTTTTCGGTGCGCACCTCGGCCTTGATGTCGTCGACGGCGCCGAGCAGCCAGCGGCCGCGCGCGAGCAGCACCTTGCCGGACTCCGTGACCGATACCCCGCGCGAGCCGCGCTCCAGCAAGGTGCCGCCAAGCTCATGCTCGAGTTGCTTGATGTGACGGCTGAGCGCCGATTGCGCGACGTTGAGCGCGCTTGCTGCAGTGCCGAAGCCACCGCGTTCGGCGACGGCGACGAAATAGCGAAGCTGGCGCAAATCCATGGCCTTGCCTCCCATATCTCAAAAATAGATCGCAACCATATCAAACATATTCTTGTGAGATAACGAAAAGAGCGCACTCTCTCGCAAAACACAAGAGCGGGAGGGAGCGCATGGGCGCCACTGCGGATACTACGCGCCGGACATCGGTCTTCATCGTGGGCGGCGGCCCGGTCGGGCTCGCCATGGGCCTGCTGCTCGACCGCTTCGGGATCGACGCCGTCATTGTCGAGAAGGCGCCGACGACGACGGATCATCCGAAATCGCGCGGCTGCTGGGTCCGCACCATGGAGATCTTCCGGCAATGGGGGATCGAACAGGCGATCCGCGATCGCGGCCTGCAGGACAAGTCCGACATGTTCGTGCAGGTCGAGAGCATCGCGGGGCCCGAGATCAGCCGCTCGCGCCCGGAGCCCAATCTCGGCCAGACGCCGGCCTGGAAATCGCTGGTGGCGCAGGACGCGGTCGAGGAGGAGATCTACAAGGTCATCGAGCACTCGAACCTGGTGCAGGTGCATTTCTCGACCGAGTTCGTCGGCTTCGAGGAGGTCGAGGACGGCGTGATCTGCGAGGTCCGCTCGGTCGAGACCGGCCGCACCGAGCATTGGCACGCCAAATATCTGCTCGCCTGCGACGGCGCCGGCAGCAGGACGCGGCGTTCAGCCGAAATCGAGATGGAAGGGCCCGCGACGCTTGCCGTGATCCTGAACGAATATTGGAAGGGCGACCTCTCGCGCTTTCCGCTCGCCCGCGAAGCGGCCGGCTATATGGTCTATTCAAAGCATCAGCAGCCGGGCATGCCGCCGCGCGCCAGCATCCTGAACACCAACGGCAAGGATCGCTGGCTTTCCCTGATCCAGATCGGCTGGGAGAAGGACGAGCGGCCGCGGCCTTGGACGGACGCGGAGATGATCGAGATCATCCGCACGCATACCGGTGTGCCCGATCTCGAAGTGACGCTGCTGAACCGTTCGATCTGGCGCATGAGCCGGCAGGTGGCGGCGAATTTCCGGAACCGGCGTGTGTTCCTGGTCGGCGATGCCGCGCATCGTTTCCCGCCGACCGGCGGCTTTGGCCTGAACTCCGGCGTGCAGGACGCGCATAACCTCGCCTGGAAGCTGGTCTATGTGCTGCGCGGACTTGCCTCGGAAAAGCTGCTCGACAGCTACGACGTCGAACGGCGCCCGGTCGCGCAATCCAATGCCGATTTCAGCTATGGCAACATGATCCGCTTCCGCCGGATCGACGATGCCGTGCGTTCCGGCAACGAGGATCGCATCCGCTTCTGGGTCAACGACCTCGACAATCATCTGCACAGCATCGGCCAGGCGCTGGGCTTCAGCTACGAGGCGGGCGCGGTCATCCCCGACGGCACGCCGCGTGGCGGCCATCTCACCCGTGTCTACACGCCGACCGACCGGCCGGGCGGCCGCTTCCCGCACATCTGGCTCGACATGGCGCGCAAGCATTCGACGCTCGACTGGTTCGACAAGGACTTTACGGTCGTCGCGGGTCCGCTCGGAGATGTCTGGATGGAAGCCGGCCGCGACGTCGCCGAGAAAACCGGGCTGCCGATCAATGTGCACAAGCTGCCGAACGCACATGACTCCGACGGCATCCACATGGGGCTGCGCGGCGCGGTGCTGGTGCGTCCCGATGGCCATGTCGCCTGGCGCATGCCCTACATCCCGTCCGATCCCGCGCGCGAGCTCGCCGGCGCGCTGCAAACGGTGCTGCACTAATGGAAACAGCAGAAGCCAACGGCACAGAGATCTCCTTCAGGCGCAGCGGCGAGGGACCGCCGTTGTTGCTGTTGCACGGCGCCGAAGCCGATCATTCCATGTTCGATGCGTTCGTACCGCTGCTCGCGGACGATTTCACCGTCATCGCCTATGACCAGCGCGATTCCGGCAGCACGAAGAATCCATCGGTACCCTATGGCTTCGAAGAGCTGGCCGATGATGCGGCCGCGTTGATCGCGGCGCTCGGCTGCAAGCGCGCCCATGTCTTCGGCACCTCGTTCGGTGGTGTGATCGCGCAGGCTCTCGCGTCGCGTCATCCTGACCGTATCGACCGCCTGGTGCTGTCGAGCACCTTCCGTGCCGGTGCGGCGCTGCCGTCGATCAATCCCGACTTTCCAAGGTTTGCCGAACTGCGCAGCCGGCTGCCGGCCTCGGCTCGCGAATTCGCCGAATATTTCTTCACGCGCGACTATCTCGCGGCCCATCCGGACGCCTTCGCGATCCTTACCGGCAACAAGCGGAGCGACGAACAGAAGGCGCGCCGCGGCGCCGTTATACCGCGGCCGATCTCGGTCGATCTCGGCGGGATCACCGCGCCAACACTGGTGCTGGCGGGCGCCGAGGACCGCCTCATTCCGCCCGCGCATACGCTGTCGCTGGCGCGCGAGATCGCGAACGCGAAGACCGTAACCATTTCGGGTGTCGGCCATGTCGCCACCCGCCAAAACCCCGCAGCCGTCGCGGCGGCCGTGAAGGCCTTTCTGCAAGAGGAAAAATCACAACGACACATCACGGAGGAGGACGACCATGGCAGATCAAAGGGAGGATCTCGTCGCGCTTTATGACACGGCGCCGCTGAATGCGCGCTATTGGGCGACCATTGCGCTCGGCATCACCAGCAGCGTCTTTGATTATTTCGACTACTATATTGTCGGCTTCCTGGTCGCGGTGCTGGCGCCGCAATGGCACCTGACGTTCGGCCAGACTTCGCTGATGCTCTTGAGTGCCGGCGTCGGCGCCATCCTCGGCTCGCTGATCTGGGGCGCACTCGCCGACCGTTTCGGCCGCAAGGTGCTGCTGGTGATCGGCGTCGCGCTCTGTGCGCTCGGCGCGGGCACGGTCTCCCTGATCCCCGATGGCGCATGGATATTGTTCGCTGCCTTGCGCTTTGTCGTCGGCTTCGGCGTCGGCGCCGCTGCCTCCGTCGCGGTGCCCCTGATCGTCGAATACACCCCGACCCGCAACCGCACCATCGTCACCAGCGCGACCGTGATCCCGGTGTCGCTCGGCGTGCTGGCGGCGTCGCTGATCGCTGCGACCATGCTGCAGAGCATCGGCTGGCGCGGGCTCGCGGCACTCGGCTTCATTCCGCTCATCCCCGCCGTGTTGATTGCGTTCGTCACGCCGGAATCGGTGCGCTGGCTGGTGTCGCGCGGCCGCATGGCGGAAGCGCGCCGCATTGTCGCGCGGGCGATGAAGGTGCCGGAGGATAAATTGCCGTTGACGGCAAGCTCGACATCAACGCGCGGACAACAGTCGAGCTTCGCCGACCTGCTGGCGCAGCCAAGACTGTTCTGGCTCACGGTCATCGTCTGGTTCGGCGCCAGCACGGCCAACTACGGCGTTTTCCTGTGGGGCCCGACCATCGTCGCGTTGCTGATGGGCGTGACGCCGGTCGAAGTCGCCCATCTCTTTGTCATCGTCAGCCTCACCGGCATGCTCGGCCGCACCGCCTTCTCCTTCCTGCCGCACTATATCGGCCGGCGGCGCTGCGGCGCGATCATGGGCTACGGCATCGCGATTTCGCTGGGGGCTGCTGCAATCTTTTTCGACCGCACGCTGTTCGGCTATCCCGCCTTCATCGTGCTCTTGATCCCGGCGGCGCTGTTCTTCGACGGGGGATTTTCGAATATCGCGCCATACTCCGCCGAAATCTTCCCGGTGCAGCTCGCCGCGCGCGGCGTTGGCCTCGCGCAAGCCGCCAACGGCGTCGGCAAGATCACAGGCCCCCTGTGTCTGGCGCTGATCGCGGGCACCTCCAACCTGATCACGCCGAAGGCGACGATCGACGCGGTGACGCCGGCGTTCCTGTTCCTCGCGGCCTGCGGGCTCGCGATCGGGCTCGCCTTCACGCTGCTCGGGGTGGAAACCCACGGCAAGCCGCTGGCGCTGAAGAAAGGCGAGGCTCCCGCAACGGCTCCAGAGGCGTTCGCGATACGCGAGCCGGCAAGCAAGGCGATGTGATCATCGCCGCTCTCCCGGTTGATGTCCGCTTTCGCCGGAACCCGCGCCGGACTCGGTGACCTGTAGAGACATGTCGAGTTTGGACAGCTTCACTGTCTCATTCATATCCCGGGAGCCGGCATTCCGACGGCGGGAATTGACCATGGCACTCGGCGGCGTGGCGAGAGCTTGCAGCGCTACTACAAAGCGCTTTTCCTTGGATCGTCTGGCGGATAAAGTCGCAGCTGATCTCTCAAACATCTGGTCGATTACCTTGTCGAAACCCGGAAGGCGCCATCGTTGTGAAATAGCGAATATTGGGTGTGCAACAAGGTAGCTTTGTGCAGCGTAAGGAGATGGCCGTGATTGCAGAAACGGCAACGGCAACATTGGCGCGTTCAATGGCAACTTCAACGGCCTGGGGAATGCCTCGCCGTCGGACGGCAACAACAACGGCAATGGCAATATCGGCGTTCTCAACGGCAACTATAATGGCAATCTGAACGCCGGGCACGATTCCGGCAACAACAATGGCAACGGCAATCTCGGAGTTGACAACGGCAACCTGAACGGCAACGGTGTCGCGACGGTTGCGTTGCACGGCGGCATGGATTCAAGCATGCACCTCGTTGGTGGGTTTGACACGATTGTTGTTGGCAACGGTTCGGATTCGATTACTGCCCTGGCAGGCATTTCCACCATCGTCGCCGGCAACGGGAACGACCAGATCCTGATCGGCGGGTCTTACAATACGATTGTCGCCGGCAATGGGGCCGATCACGTCGTGGGGCTGAACGTCGACCACACGACCATTGTGCTTGGCAACGGAGGCTGCACGGTAAATCTGACCGGGCAGGGATGCAATGTCGTACAGACCGGAAGCGGCAATGACGTCATTTCCCTGTCTGGCACCGACAATTGGGTGGACGCCGGCGCCGCCAGCACCTTCAACACGATTTTTGGTGGAGCGGGCAAGGACACGTTCGTGCTGGCGCTATCGGGGACTGACAAGATCTTCAATTTCGACCTGCGTAACGGCGACCAACTCGATTTGCAAAATGTACTGTCGGGCACGCACTGGGATGGTAGAGCTGGCGACCTCAGCCACTTCCTCAAGACCGAGGTCGTGGGCGGCAACACGTTGCTGGAATGTGCTACCGGCTCTGGTGGCACGGAAACGGTGGCCGAGCTAATGGGTACCAACACTTCGCTTGCCATGCTCGAGGCGCACCACAGTCTTCTGCTTTGAAGCATCGGGTGGTGATCAAGGCAGACATCGCGGACGGTTTGGTTACAGGCAGGGCCCCTGTCCTCGTGCGGGACAGAGTTTCAACGCGTTGGACACTGAGAACAGCAGCCGTGCGCTGCGGGTCGAATTGTCCGGCGCGCGGTAGCTCAGCGGAAACGCGATGCCGATGTCGGCCTGGAAATCGTCCCAGAAGAAGAAACGGATTCCGCCGCCGGCCGAAGTGAGGGCAAGGCCGTCGCCGATCCGATAGCCGTCGTTCCAGACCGCGCCTGCGTCGACGAAGCCGTAGAACTGATAGCCGGCCAGATAGCGGAAATTCGGCCGCCGGTCGAAGCGCAGCTCGAACGAGCCGGCAAGTCCGTTGTCGGCGCTGAGCTCGGCCGCGCCATAGCCGCGCCCGAACGCCGCGCCGCCCAGGTAGAATTGCTGCGAGGTGTAGAGCGGGCCGGACGCGGTCTGGCTCGCCATCGCGATCTTGGCCGAGAAGTCGCCGAACAGTTGCTGGTAGCGCGTGAAATAGAAATTGAGCACCGAGAAGCTTGGTGATGCACCGTCGCGTGACGCGAAGTCGTCGCCGAATTGCGAGGCGCCGAAAATGTCGAGGCCCTGGCGGTAGGTCATGGTCGCGTAGTTGAGCCCGCCAAAACCGTCCTGCAGCCGGTAGTCCGACGTGAGGCTCACGGTGCGGATGTGGTCGTCGTAGATCGGGCCGAACATGTCGCGCTCCGAGACGTTGCTGAATCCGGCTGCTGCCGTCAGCACGAGGCTCTGCTGCTGCGACTGCACCGGCACGATGCTGCCGTGGATTTCGAACGACTCCGTCCGGGTGTTGTCGTTGAAAAGGCGCCGGACGTCGCCCGGATGAACCTCGCTGTAGAGCGCAGACGCCCCGAGCCGCACGCCGTCGGTGCCGACGGGCGCATCGTAATACAGCCGGCCAAAGCCGAGCTGGCGCGGATCGTTGGCGATGGTCGAGAGATTGAGCGCGAGCGTATCGCCCGGCAGCAAATAGGAATTGAACGCGCCGGTGGCGTAGGTCTGCCAGGGGCCGACCGAAGCCGAACCGAGATTATCCAGACCGGCCCAGGTATAGATGTGCCAGGTCTTGAGATAGACGACGAGGCGGAAGCGGCCGGTCGGGCCGCCGATCTCCTCGATCGCGGAGTCCAGGATGCGGACGCCGGGCCAGCCGTTGATCAGCAAGAGCTGGCGCTCCAGCGTCGCCAGCCGCGACGGATATTCCGCGAGCACCGGATCGAGCAGCGGCCTGACACCGAACTGCTCGGCGCCATCGCCCTTCAACGACACTTCGGTGATGGTCCCCTCGATCACCTCGATGCGCACGCGGCCGTCGGCGATGTCCTGCGGCGGAATGATCGCGCGGCTCAGGTGAAAGCCGGCGGCGCGATAGAGATCGCTGATGCCTTGCGCGATCGCGCCAAGGTCGGCCTGGGATACCTTCCTGCCGAGATAGGGTTGATAAATGGCATCCAGTCGATCGCGCGGTATCGCCGTGGCACCGACGAGGCTGACGCCGCGAAGCACGAACAGCGGCTTGCTGTCCGCGGTGTTCCGGGGCCGCGCCGCGTGCGGCATGCGCAGCGGCGACCGCACCGGACGCCCCTGGTCGGACTGCTGATCGTTAAATTGTTTTTCGGTCTGCCGTGGATCGTAGCCGGGGTTTGCCTGCTGTGCGGTAGCTGGCCGCTCCGCTGCAAGCAGAGCGAGACAGGCGACGGCGAGAAAAGTGGTAACCCGGTGGGGTAGCGTCGACGCCCGCGTGCCCGCTCCCCCGTAGTTCCACTGAGGACACGCCGTGAACGCGCGGATGATCGTCGACCACATAACATTTCATAAATTTTTATGGTCAATGAACGGTTAATCCGGCGGTCCGGCGTTGCGTGGGTTGCACTAATCCTATCTTGAAACATTTCCGCTAATCCTCGGGGCTGGGCGGTGAGCAGCTGAGGAACATCATGCTTTTGGGAGGCGGAATGCGCGGTGCCGTGGCGACGATGCTGGTCCTCTTGGCCGGCTCGGGTGCGATGGCCGCCGACGACGGCATCTGGTCAGTCAGCAAATCCTCGGGCGAGGTGTGGATCTCCACGACCGGCGCGCAGCAAGCTTCGCTGCAGCAGGAAGATACGCTCAAACCCGGCGACACGATCCGAACCGGCCGCAACGGGCGTGTGCTTCTGGTGCGCGGCGAGGAGACGATCCTGATCGCACCGAACTCGGTGATCGGCGTGCCCACGGAGAAGAAGGACGGGCTGTCGACCACGATCCTGCAACAGGCCGGCTCGATCCTGCTCGAGGTCGAGAAGAAGAACGTCAAGCATTTCGAGGTCGAAACGCCTTATCTCGCCGCCGTGGTGAAGGGCACCCAGTTCGCCGTCACGGTCAATGCCGCGAGCACGAGCGTCGACGTGAAGCGCGGGCAGGTCGAAGTTTCCGATTTCAAATCCGGCCAGATCGCGCTGATCATGCCGGGCCAGGCCGCGACGAGTTTCGCCAACGGCAAGGGCGGCCTGTCGCTGAGCGGTTCGGGCACCTTCAATCCAGTCGAGCAAGGCAGGCCGCGTGCATCCTCGATCGAGCGTATTCCCGTTCCCAGAGGTGGCCTCCCGGCGCCGCATGTCGGTGATGGCAAGGTCATCCACGCGCTGGCACCCACCAACGCCTCGTCCGGCAAGATGGCGAGCGCGTCGGCTGGGGGGCAGCCGACTGCCGTGAGCAAGCCGGCTGGCGAGAACGTCATTCACCTGTCGACCGCGCTCGGTGAAGTCCGGCTGAACGTGAACAAGGCCACCCACGGCCTCGCGCACGACGCGCTGACGCCGGGCCAGGCCAGACACGCTTCCAGGGACACGGGCAACAACACGGTGTGGAGCGACAGCAAGTCGAGGGTCAGCACCGCGATTGCGCTCGGCCAGGCGGGCTCCAATGCGTCAAGCGGCAACGGCAGCGGAAATTCGTCGGCCGGCGGCAGCACGGCTTCCGCCGCCGCAGCGACCACGTCCGCGGCCGCGGCAACGGTCGCAACGGTGAACGGCGTCACAGCCGATGTCGTTTCCGGAGCAAACGGCGTTGTAAATGCTGCGGTTGGCAACGGGAAGGGCGTCGTCAATGGGTTAGGCGGAGCGCTGGGCCTCGGCAACGGTAACGGCAACGGAAATGGAAATGGAAATGGCGGGGTCGGCAACGGCAATGGCAACGGCAACGCCAAACACTGACCGCCGGCACTGATCGAAAGGGGGCGCATTTCGCGGGGATGCGAGATGCGGGGGGGAACGAGTTGAAACACTATCGGTCGCATATTCTAGTGGTGATCGCGCTGGCGATGGTGCTGGCGTCGGGCTGGCACGATGCCTTGCGCAATGCGCTCGCCGATCTGCGCTTCGCCTCGCTGCATCGCCAGGCCAGCGGCGATATCATGGTCGTCGCGATCGACGCCCCCTCGATCGAGAAGGTTGGTGTCTGGCCGTGGCCGCGCCTGCTCCACGCCAATCTGATCCGGCAGCTCGAGAGGGCGGGCGTTCGCGATATCGCCTTCGACGTCGATTTCAGCGCGCCGTCGGATGCCGCGTCCGACCGGGAATTTGCCGCGGCTCTGAAAGATGCCGCCGGATCCGTGGTGCTGCCTGCCTTCAAGCAGCCGGGAGCGGACACGAACGCGATCCACATCAACCGGCCACTGAAACCGTTTGCCGGCGAGTCCTGGACGGCGGTCGTCAATGTCGCGGTCGAGCCGGATGGAAGGGTGCGGCAATATCCGTTCGGCGAAAAGCTGGACGGCGAGTTCCTTCCTTCCATGGCCGCCGTGCTTGCCGGGAAATACAACAGCAAGGACGCTCCCTTCCTGATCGACTTCAGCATCCGCGCTACCTCGGTGCCGAAGGTTTCCTATATCGACGTGCTGCAGGGCGATGCTGCGACCTTCGCACGGCTGAAGGACAAGAAGGTCGTCATCGGCGGCACCGCGCTCGAGCTCGGCGACCGCTTCAGCATTCCGAACGGCGGGATCGTTTCGGGTTCCGTGCTGCAGATCCTCGCCGCCGAGTCGATGCTGCAGAACCGCACGCTGCACTGGACTTCGAATGTCGTCACGCTCGCCGGTATCGGCATCATCGCGCTCACCATGATGTTCGCCTGGCGCCGGCTGCTGGCGGGCCGCCGCGCGCTGGTTCTGCTGTGCATGGCGTTCGCCGCCGAGCTGATCGCCATCCTGTTGCAGGCCTTCTTTCCGTTCGTTCTCGACACCTCGCTGTGGCACATGGCGATCGCGGTATATCTGGCCGCGATTGCGCTGGACGAAATCGATTTCCGCGGCGTGCTTGGCCGCATTGCGGAGAGCCGCTTTCAGCGCATCGCGATGTCGCTCGGCGACGGGCTGGTCTGCACCGATCAGGACGGCTTGATCACGGTCTGGAATCCCGGCGCCGAGGCGATCTTCGGCTATGGCGCGGAGGAAATTGCGGGCCAGCCGTTCGATGTCGTCTGTGCTGCCGGCGTTGCCGATGCGCCCGGCCCGTTCTTGATCCGCGACGCGTTGCGGCTGTCCGCCGGCGCGGTGATGGAGTTCGAGGGGCGGCGGAAGAACGGCGAGGTGTTTCCGGTCGAGGCATCTTTCTCCGGCTGGCAGGGCACCGAGGGCTTTCAGTATGGCGCGGTGCTGCGCGACATCTCGGTGCGCAAGCGCGAAGCCGAGCGCATCCGCTATCTCGCTGAACATGATTCACTGACCGGGCTCGCCAACCGCAACACATTGCACGCCGGCCTTTCGGCGATGATCTCCAATGCCGAAGAGCCCGCCGGCGAGGTTGCCTTGCTGGTGTTCGGCCTCGACGGCTTTCAGCAGATCAACGATTTGCTCGGCCATTCCAGCGGCGACCTCGTGCTGCGCGCTGTCGCGGAGCGGCTGTTGGGAGAGGCCGGTAGCGAAGGCCTGGTTGCCCGCCTGAGCGGCGATGAATTCGCCATTGCGATGCCCTGCGCGGCATTTCCGGAAATGGCGGCGCAGTTTGCCGAGCGCCTTGCGCGCGCCTTCGAACGGCCGGTCTCGGCGGAGACACGCGAGCACCGCATCAAGGTCAGCATCGGCGTAGCCGTGTATCCGCAGGACGGCGACAACGCGGACGAGCTCCTGAGCAATGGCCATCTTGCGCTTTCGCGCGCCAAGGCGGCGCGGCGCGGCGGCCATGTCATGTTCGAGAGCGCGATCCGCGAGGAGCTCGAGGCACGGTTGACGCTGGAGGCGGAGCTTTCGCGCGCCGTCGAACGCGGCGAGTTCGAGTTGTTCTATCAGCCCCAGGTCCGCCTGGTGGACGGCGGCCTGATCGGTGCGGAAGCGCTGATCCGCTGGCGCCATCCGGAGCGCGGCCTGATTTCGCCGGCCATGTTCATGCCTGTCGTCAATACCTCCTCGATTTCCGAAGGCATCTCCAGCTGGGTTCTGGAGACGGCGTGCCGGCAGGCGCGCCAATGGGAGCTGGCCGGACATGGCGTGCGCGTCGGCGTCAACCTCTCGCCGTCGCAACTGCATTCGGGTGATCTCGCCAAATCAGTTGCCGAGGTGCTCGACGCCAGTGGGCTTTCGCCGTCCCTGCTGGAGCTCGAGGTCACCGAGGATATCCTGCTGCGGGATGAGGAAAGGGTCCTCGACCTGTTCCGCAGGATCCAGCAGCTCGGCGTTCGCCTCGTGTTCGATGACTTCGGCACCGGCTATGCCAGCCTCAGCTATCTCAAGAAGTTCCCGCTCGATGGACTGAAGATCGACCGGTCGTTCGTGTTCGACCTGCTCACCGATTCCGACGATGCGGCGATCGTCAGTTCGACCGTCGGGCTGAGCCGGCAGCTCGGCCTCTCCGTTATCGCCGAAGGGATCGAGAGCCGTGCGATCGCCGACCTGCTCATCACCATGGGATGCGAGGAAGGGCAGGGCTATTTCTTCGGCAAGCCAATGCCGGCCCGCGAGTTCGAAGCGCAGTTCATGGCCGCGCACGAGATTGCTGCAGCGGCGGGCTGATCGTCTTGATCGTCCTGGCGCTTTTTCGCTCAGGCCAGATCACCCCTGCGCGGACGCTCCGCAACCTTCGGCACCGCGCTGATATCAAACGCCCACGGCACCGCCCCGGTCGCCGCATCACTGCCTCCGTCGCGTCATTCGATCCTGAGATTGGCGTCGCGCACGACCTTGCCCCATTTGTCGATCTCCAGCTTGATGCGCGCGGTGAATTCGTCGGGCGTATTGGCAACCGGTTTGAAGCCCAGCGCCGCGAGCCGCTCCCTGACATCCGGCTTCGCAACGCTCTTGGCGATCTCGCGCGCAAGCAGCTCGACGATCTCCCTGGGCGTGCCGGCCGGGGCAACGATGCCGGTCAGCGTATCGGCTTCCTGACCCTTCACGCCCTCTTCGGCGAAGGTCGGCACATCGGGTATTTGCTCCGCGCGCTCCGTCGCGGCGAGGGCGACCGCACGCACCTGACCGGCCTGTATCGCCGAAAGCGAGGACGGCAACGCGGTGAAGGCGATGGGGGTGTGGCCCCCGATGGTCGCCTGCACGGCGGGCGCCGCGCCGGTGAAGGGGACATGAACCAGGTCGAGCTTGTAGGTCAGGCGAAACAGTTCGCCGCCGAGATGCGGCGTCGAACCGACGCCGGGGCCGGCATAGCTGTATTTGCCGGGATTGTCCCGGATCAGCTGCACGAGTTCGGGCAGCGTCCTGGCAGGAACCTGTGGGTTGACCACCACGACGTTTGGTGAAGCCGCGACCAATGTCACGGCGGCGAAATCCTTGACCGGATCGTATGGCACCTTGGCGTAAAGGCTGGGGTTGACCATGAAGCCCGTGCTGATCGCCATGATGGTGTAGCCGTCGGGAGTGGCGCGCGCGACCTGACCGGAAGCGGTATTGCTGCCCGCGCCGGGGATGTTCTCGACGACGAACTGCTGGCCGAGACTGTCGGCAAGTTTTTGCGCCACCAGGCGCGCGATGACGTCGGTCGGGCCTCCGGCCGGAAATCCGACGACCACGCGCACGGGCCGGGTCGGATACCCCTCCGCCAGTGACGGCGCTGCGCCGGCGAACAGCAACAGGGCTGCGATAATCCAACGCAAGGCGCTCATCGTGGCGTCCTCCCCGGCATATTCTTTGGCGTCTTGTTGGAGCGATCATCGGCGAGGGCGCGCTTCAGGGCAAGCGCAAACGTCGCGCTCAAGCGACCACGGCTTCCACGATGCTCGCCGCTGAACCCGATCGCTGACACCCCTGGCCGCGAGCAGAGCCCGCGCGTCCTTTACGACATACGGCCGGTCGAACAATATGCCGCGCGGCCCCGCATGATCGGCAAGGATCGTTGCCAGCATGTTGCCGGTCGCGCCGCCAACATCGATGATGGTCGTGAAAGCCGAAAAATCGTAAGCTGCGGAGACAGCCGGCGGCTCCTGGCTATGGATACCCACCATCATTTCGCTGAAAAGTGACGCTTCAGCCAGTGGCGAAGAGGTCGTTGGCGGCTTGGTCGAGACCATCGCTCTGGCCGAAGCCGGGCGCCGCCCACAACGCAAGCACGGTCGCGAGGCAGAGTACGCGATTTGTCAATTTCATTTGTCGCCTCCCTCGCTACCTACGGGACCAAACGCACAGCAGGGGGCGTCCATTGTCCGTCCAAAATAGGCTGCTCGGCCCAGTAGGCGCGGATGTGGGCGGGTGGTCCAAGATGCGCGCTATGCGAATTCGGCGGGCGAATTCGGACCGCTTTGGGTCATTCGCGTCGCCCGGACGGTGCGCCGGACACTTCCGGTCCGCCCCAATCAGCGGACATTATTTGATCGGTCTAGTTGGTCCGTTTGGTCCAGATTCGGTCATGCATCATCGTGTCGGCGCGAAGTTGCGCCACGGCAAGTGGTCAGTGCGACTTGCGGACCGTCTTTCCCAAGGTGATTTCTGGCCTGTGGAGACCCATCGCGATCCAAGCGGCGATAAGCCTCAACATGAACTTGCCGGAGTGACCATCATAATTCGGTAAGAGGGGCCCGCAAGGCGTCATCCGGCATAGCAAAGCTTACAAAGGTTAATTCCGGTCTTGAATGACGTTGCTGTTAGAAACTATCAAAGACGTAATTTGAAACCTAAAGCATCTGGAATTAACTACGTGGTTGAATATGCGCCATCACAATTGGCGTCTTCCCAAATCCGAGCACAGTGTGACTTCATTGCCTTGATCCAGAGGGCAACAACAAATGTCATCTTCCAACAGGGTCGCGCTCTTCATCGACGGCGCCAATCTTTACGCGACGGCGAAAGCGCTCGGCTTCGACATCGATTACCGGCGGCTGCTCACCGATTTCCAAAACTGGGGCGCGCTGGTGCGCGCGTTCTACTATACTGCGATCATCGAGGATCAGGAATATTCCTCCATCCGCCCATTGATCGATTGGCTCAACTATAACGGCTATACCGTCGTTACCAAGGCGACCAAGGAATTCATTGACGCAAGCGGTCGTCGCAAGGTGAAGGGCAGTATGGATATCGAACTTGCGGTCGATGCGATGAAGCTGACGGAGCACATCGATCAGATGGTTCTATTTTCGGGTGACGGTGACTTTCGCTCGCTTGTGGCGGCGGTGCAGCGCCGCGGCGTCCGCGTTACGGTGGTCTCGACCATAGCCACCCAGCCCCCCATGATTGCCGACGACCTTCGGCGCCAAGCCGACGTCTTCATCGATCTCCGCGAACTTCAGCCTAAAATCAGTCGCGATCCGCCAGAGCGTCCGGCCTCTACATGATCCGCGATCTGCGGCGGCCAAGGGCGACGTGGTGCCGCAGGGTGTCTAATTCCCCCCTACGCGAGCGAACCTTGACTCGTCCTATGGCGACCAATGCGTTTCCGGCGCGTCGTGACCTGCGGCGTTTCGCGCGTCGACGGGCAAATCAGTTCGATTTTGCGCAGGCCAGCTTCGGCTGCGACGGCCCTGAGAGCTGGATTTTGCCTGCGCCAAAAAGCTAAATTCGTGAGTCGGCTCAATCGATTTTGTCGGTCCAGCCCTCCGGCTGAAAAATTTCTCTTCCGTTTTTCAGAAATATGTGATTATCTCCGCACATCCCGCTCCGACAAGAGGGACGTATCGCGATCGTCACGAACGTGGTGCGGGACGCGATGGACGCGTTGGCGCGCAAGACGAACGCCGCCGATGCGTACGGCAAAGTCGTGTGGTCCTGATCCCTCGACGCTGGGATCAAGCGCGTGGACGAATTCGCGCGCGACGGTGGCTATCAAGCCGGACACCGGGGAGAGCACGTATAAGTCGTAGAACCATCGCGCAGGGAATGCCGGTTGTTCCGGCTGAACCTGTGGTGACTGCCGCCTGATTTTTTTGTTGCAGGCGGGCCATGGGTGCGGCCTGCATCCGGCATTCCCTGCGCCCTCTCTATCTAAGGGCGATGTCTCGCAAACCTCGGTCGTGCAGCGACGCGAGAATGAGGGTGCGCGTCTCAAGGCTGAAAATCGCGTCCAATCAGACGGATAGGTTGGCTATCTTCATTTGGAATCGAATAGTCAAATAATATGACTAGTCGGATTCTCCCATCCGTGGAATAGTGAATCGACCGCCCACCAAGGGCGGATGGTGCTGCCAAACCGCGGGGCGCGCGCGGGGGTGGAGGCGCCAAACAACAGGTGGGGAGAACGCAGCCTATGATTGCCGACGTCCGTTCCGCGTTCTCCACCGTCCGACACAGCATGATCCGTTAGGCGAAATTGTGCGGCGTGCCCGGCGATCCCCACGGAAGCGTCGTTCCGGTCACGATCGCCACACGCCCGCCCGGACTTCTGTGCCAATCTCACCGCAAAACAAAAAATCACGTTCTGCACCTCGAAGGGAGTGAAGCATGCTCAGACTGAAGACCACGATCATCGCGCTGGCGCTCGCGGCCGTCGCGGCCGCACCATCAGGCGCGGTCGCCCAGGGCAAGGGGACCGTCGGCATCGCCATGCCGACCAAATCCTCCGCGCGCTGGATCGCCGACGGCGACAACATGGTCAAAGCGCTGAAGGAGAAGGGCTACGGCGCCGACCTGCAATATGCCGAGGACGACATTCCAAACCAGCTTTCGCAGGTCGAGAACATGGTGACCAAGGGTGTGAAAGCACTGGTGATCGCGGCGATCGACGGCACCACGCTGTCCGACGTGCTGAAGCAGGCCAAGGCCAAAGGCGTCACCGTGGTCGCCTATGACCGCCTGATCCGCGACACTCCTGACGTCGACTACTACGCGACCTTCGACAATTTCCAGGTCGGCGTGCTGCAGGCGCAGTCGATCGAGCAGAAGCTCGGGCTGAAAGAAGGGAAGGGGCCGTTCAACATCGAGCTGTTCGGCGGCTCGCCCGACGACAATAACGCCTACTTCTTCTACAACGGTTCGATGTCGGTGCTGAAACCCTACATCGACAGCGGCAAGCTGGTGGTGGTCTCAGGCCAGATGGGCATGGACAAGGTCGCGACGCTCCGCTGGGACGGCGCCACCGCGCAAGCCCGCATGGATAACCTGCTCTCGGCCTATTACGGCAAGAAGCATGTCGACGCGGTGCTCTCGCCCTATGACGGGCTCTCGATCGGTATCATCTCCTCGCTGAAAGGCGTCGGCTACGGCAGCGCCGATCTGCCGATGCCCGTGGTCAGCGGGCAGGATGCAGAAGTGCCTTCGATCAAGGCGATCCTGCGCGGCGACCAGTATTCGACGATCTTCAAGGACACCCGCGACCTCGCCAAGGTCGCAGCCTCCATGGTCGACGCGGCACTGAACGGCAAACAGGTCGAGGTCAACGACACCAAGACCTACAACAACGGCGTCAAGGTCGTGCCGTCCTACCTGCTGAAGCCGGTCGTGGTCGACAAGGGCAACTGGGAGAAGGTTTTGGTTGACAGCGGCTACTATAAGAAGTCGCAATTCGACTGAGCGAATTTTCTCCGGCGGGCGCCATCGCGCCTGCCGGAGCCTGCGGGATGCGGTTCCATGACGGCAATGCTTGAGATGCGCGGCGTCAGCAAGAGCTTTGCCGGCGTGCGCGCGCTGCGTGACGTCAATTTCACCGTGGAGGCCGGGCAGATCCATGCCCTCGTCGGCGAGAACGGCGCCGGCAAGTCGACGCTCATGAAGGTGCTGAGCGGCGTCTATCCCGCGGGCCAGTATGAGGGGACCATCATCTTCGACGGCGAAGAGCGGCGCTTTCGCGACATCAACGACACCGAGCGGCTTGGGATCATCAACATCCATCAGGAGCTGGCGCTGATCCCGCTGATGTCGATCGCGGAAAACATCTTTCTGTCGCATCCGCCGTCGCAGCTCGGCGTGATCGACCGCGAGGAGGTCTACCGGCGCACGCGGGAACTATTGGCGCAGGTGGGCCTGCGCGAGTCGCCGGATACGCTGATCACCGACCTCGGCGTCGGCAAGCAGCAGCTGGTCGAGATCGCCAAGGCGCTGTCGAAGAAAGTGCGGCTGCTCATCCTCGACGAGCCCACTGCCAGCCTGAACGAGGCCGACAGCGCCGCGCTGCTCGACCGGCTGATTGCGTTCCGCGAGCAGGGCATTGCCTCGATCCTCATCTCGCACAAGCTCAACGAGGTCGCCAAGGTCGCCGACCGCATCACCGTGCTGCGCGACGGCCGCACCGTGGACAGCATCGATTGCCGAACCGAGCCGGTCGAGGAGGACCGCATCATCCGCAGCATGGTCGACCGCGACCTCGCGCACCGTTTTCCCGAGCGCCAGGCGAAAATCGGCGAGCCCGTGCTGGTCGTGGAGAACTGGTCGGTGCAGCACCCGCTGCATCCCGAGCGGCAGGTGATCAAGAACGTCGATTTCCAGGTGCGGCGCGGCGAGGTGGTCGGTATCGCCGGGCTGATGGGCGCCGGCCGCACCGAGTTCGCCATGAGCCTGTTCGGCCGCGCCTGGGGCAAGAACATCCGCGGGCGCGTCCGGCTCAACGGCCGCGATGTCGACCTTTCCAGCGTGCCTGCGGCGATCGACGCCGGGCTTGCCTATGCCACCGAGGACCGCAAACAGCTCGGCCTGATCCTGGCCGACGACATCAGAAAGAACATCACGCTCGCAAGCCTCACCCAGGTCTCGTCGCACGGGGTAATCGACGATATCGCCGAGCTGAAAGCCGCGAGCGACTATCGCAACCGGATGCGGATCCGTAGCCAGGACGTCTACCAGGAGGTAGGTCAGCTCTCGGGCGGCAACCAGCAGAAGATCGTGCTGTCGAAATGGCTGATGACGGACCCGAAAGTCCTGATCCTGGACGAGCCGACCCGCGGCATCGATGTCGGTGCCAAATATGAGATATATACCATCATCAACGGACTCGCCGAAGCCGGCAAGGGCGTCGTGGTGATCTCGTCGGAAATGGCCGAGCTGCTCGGCGTCTGCGACCGTATCTGTGTCATGAATGACGGCGCCTTTGTCGGCGAGTTTGCCGGCAGTGATGCGACGCAGGAGAAGATCATGCGCGCGATCATGCGCAATGAACGTATCAAGACCGGCGTGCAGGGGAGCGAGACGCGGGTGGGAGAACTACAGTCATGACCGACAAGTCGGTGTCACTCCCGGAAGAGCGCAAGGCGGGCGGCTTCATCAGGAACAATTTGCGCACCTACGGCATGCTGCTGTCGCTGCTCGCGATCATGCTGTTCTTCCAGGCCGTGACCGAAGGCACGCTGCTGCAGCCGCTCAACCTCACCAATCTCGTGCTGCAGAACAGCTACATCGTGATCATGGCGCTCGGGATGCTGCTCGTGATCGTCACCGGCCATATCGATCTCTCGGTCGGTTCGGTCGCGGGCTTCATCGGCGCGGTGGCGGCCGTGCTGATGGTGCGCTTTCACATCGACTTTCCGCTGGCGGTGATCGCTTGCCTGATGGTGGGCGCGGCCATCGGCGCGGCGCAGGGCTATTGGGTGGCCTATTTCGGCATTCCCTCCTTCATCGTCACGCTGGCGGGCATGCTGGTGTTCAAGGGACTGGCGCTCGCCGTGCTGCAGGGCCAGTCGGTCGGACCGTTTCCGCCGACCTTCCAGAAATTGTCCTCGGGCTTCATCGCGGAGGTGTTGCCCGATATCGGCGCCATCCATCCCACCTCGCTCCTGATCGGGATCGTGCTCGCCTTCGCGCTGGTCTATGCCAGCGCCAAGATGCGTGCGCGCGAAGCCTCGCATGGCATTGAGGTCGAGCCCTATGCGCTGTTCGTTGCCAAGAGCCTCGCGCTGGCGGGCGTGGTGCTCTATTTCACCTATCTGATCGCCTCCTATCGCGGCTTCCCGAACGTGCTGGTCATCATGGCCGCCCTGATCGCGCTCTACGGCTTCGTGACGCGGCGGACGGTGATCGGCCGGCAGATCTATGCCGTCGGCGGCAACGCCAAGGCGGCGAAACTTTCAGGCATCAAGACCGAGCGGCTGACCTTCTTTACCTTCGTCAACATGGGTGCGCTCGCCGCACTCGCCGGCCTCGTCTTTGCCGCGCGGCTCAACACGGCGACGCCGAAGGCCGGCACCGGCTTCGAGCTCGACGTCATCGCCGCCTGCTTCATCGGCGGCGCATCGGCCTATGGCGGGGTGGGGCGGGTCGGCGGCGCCGTGGTCGGCGCCATGATCATGGGCGTGATGAACAACGGCATGTCGATCCTCGGCATCGGCATCGACTATCAGCAGGTGATCAAGGGCCTGGTGCTGCTCGGGGCCGTCTGCTTCGACGTCTATAACCAGCGGCGATGAAGCCTATTCGATGTCGACGACTATCTTGCCTTGAGCCGATCGATCTTCAATCGCTGCATGCGCCTCGGCAACGTTGGACAATTTGAAGCGCCGCGGATCGAGGCGAGGGCGCAGCTGGCCGGCTTCGGCAAGCCGCGTGGCCTCGCGCATGATCTCGCCGTGATGCGCGCGGCCTTCGCCGGTCAGCAGCGGCAGCAACGTGAACACGCCGGAATAGGTTCCGCCGCGGAAGGACAGCGGCGCCAGCGCATGGGTGCCCCAGCCGAGCGCGCTCACGACATGGCCGAAGCGCTGTATCGCGTTGAAGGACGCATCCAGCGTCGCACCGCCGACATTGTCGTAGACGAGGCCGAATCCCTTGGCCCCGGTGTGCTCGGCCACATATTGCTCGACGGACGTCTTGTCGTAGTCGATCGGAGTTGCACCCAACTGTTCGATGTAGGCGAGGCTCTTCGCCGAGCCGGTGGCAAACACCTTGGCGCCGACCGAGCGCGCCAGTTGCACGGCGACATGGCCGACGCCGCCGGCGCCGCCATGGATCAGCACATTCTGGCCTCCTCGCACATGGGCGCGATCGACCAGCCCTTCCCACGCCGTGATGAAGATCAGCGGCAAAGCGGCTGCCTCGCGCATCGACAGGTTCGCGGGCTTGCGCGCCAGCAGCGTAGCATCCACCGCCGCATATTCGGCGAGCGAGCCCTGCACGCCGCCGACCCCGCCGGTCATGCCATAGACCTCGTCGCCCTCGCGGAACGACGTGACGCCGGCTCCTACCGCTTCCACTGCGCCGGCGAGGTCGATGCCGAGGATGCTGGGCAGGGGATGCCGCGCATGGGCGGCTGCGCCGGCCCTGATCTTGGTATCGAGCGGATTGACGCCGCTCGCCGCGATTCGAACCAGCACCTGTCCCGCTGCAGGCTTCGGCCGCTCAACCGGCATCACCTTGAACGGCTGTTTCGGACCTTCGAGGACGGCAGCTCGCATCGTGTCGGCGCTGGCCATGGCCTGGTGTCAGCTCCCCGCAGCTTCCTTGATCAGTGCCGCGATTTCATCGGGATGGGAGATCAGGGCGAGATGGCTCGCCTTCACCTCGATGGTCTTTGCGCCCATCCGCTTCGCCATGAAGCGCTCGAGGTCCGGATTGATGGTGCGGTCTTCGGTCGAGACGGCATAGAAACTCGGCTTCGACCGCCACGCGGCGTTGGTGGTCTTGCCGGTGAGCAGCGCCTTGTGGAACGGCTCCTGCACGGCGTAGAGCACCTTGGCCTTCGCTTCCGGCAAATCGCCCGCGAAATCGCGCAGGAATGCCTCTTCGGAAAGGCGGCCTTCGTCGCCATCGAAGACGATGCCGGCCGACGCCGGCGGTGTCGGATAGGTCTTGGCGAGCGCCGTGTAATCCTCGCCGGCATCGGGCGCACGCGCTGCCACATAGACCAGCGCGGAGACGTTCGGATGCACGCCGGCCTCGGTGACGATCATCCCGGAAAAGGAATGACCGACCAGCACTGTCGCACCATCCTGCCGAGCCAGCACGCGCTCGGCGGAGGCGACCGCTTCAGGCAGCGTCGTCAGCGGGTTTTGCACGGCCGTGGCATTGAACCCGGCCGCCTGCAATCGCGCGATCACCTCGGTCCAGCACGAGCCGTCGGCGAACAGCCCGTGCAGCAGCACGATATTGCGCGCCTTCACGGGGGAAGCAGCAAAGCTGCGCGCTGCGGGCAGCAACGAAGCCGCGGCCGCAGCCGCGAGAGCGGTGGAGAATGCACGCCTGTCCATCATGATCCTTGTTCCTTATTTTGCAATCTGGCCGAGCTGTTGCAGCAGATTCCTTACTCAGGCGCCCTCATAGACGAGCCGGGTGAAGAACTCCGGCGTGATGACGAACTGGCCCCATTTGGCGTCGAATGCAGCGGTGGGCTTGGCGGCGACGGTCTCCTCCGGCGAGCGGCCCTGCTGCTTGAGCCTTGCGACATTGTCGTGGATCGCAACCAGCATGTCGCGATAGGCAACAAGCTCCGCCTTGTTGCTCACGGGACTGCCGTGACCGGGGATCACGATGGTCTTGTCGCTGACGGCAGCGACATTGGCTTGGGCCGCCTTGATCATTCCGCCGATGCTGCCGCCGGTCGAATAGTCGACGAAGGGATAGATGCCGTTCCAGAAGGTGTCGCCGACATGAACAATGTCGGCTTCCGCGAAGGTGACGGAGATGTCGCTGTCGGTATGCGCGGGCTCGTAGCATTTCAGCTGCAGCGTGGAACGGTTGAGCGTCAGCGTCTTGTCCGCCGAGATGACCTCGGCCGGAATCGCCGATTTCGGCGAAGGTGGGAAGTTGAAGTCCCAGTCATCGACCCGTTGCGCCGCCAGGAGGTGCTTGCGGGTATTTTCATGAGCGAGGATCGCAGCACCCTGCGCGTTCAGCCACTCATTGCCGTCGGCATGATCGAAGTGCCAGTGCGTGTTGATGAGGTGCTTAATCGGATCGGAGCTCAGGCTGTTCGCGGCCTCGAGAATCCGCGGGCGGGTCGCGGTGATCCCGGCATCGATGAACACCTTGCCGTCGCCGCCGGTCAGGACGGCGATGTTGCCGCCCGAGCCCTCGAGAATGCTGACATCGCCGCGCAGCTTGTGGACCTTGATCGACGCCTTCGCAGCATCGTCGCGGATCAGCTCCACGAGGTTACGCGCTTCGGCCCAGGCCTGCGACGGGCTGAGCCAGCCTCCCGTGGCAGCGAAAGCGGTGGCAGCGGCGCAGCAGAGGCAGAAGCCGCGGCGCGACATAACGTGCTGATGTGCGGAGGACATGACCATTCCCTGATTGCTTGTTTCGGATCATCGAAAGACGCGTCACGGAGGCGTGGTAGCCTTGGTCGAGATCGCCTTCAGCGCGCCCGACATCGCGGTGACGGCGGCGTTGGCGGACTCGTCGAGGCCGTGGCGATGGGCCAGATAGGCCGGATCGTTGTAGGAGAGCCAGGTCGTGCCCGAGGCGTCCTGCCAGACCAGCGCCTTCAGCGGCAGGTCGATGCCGATGCTCTGCACCGCCTGCATCAGCGGCGTGCCGCCCTTGGCGGCGCCGAAGATCAACAGATCCGTCGGTCGCAGCGGCATGCCCACCGCGGCGGCACCGGCGGCATGGTCGACATGGGCAAACACTGTCATGCCCTTGGCGCGGACTTCGGCCTCGAACCGGTTCATCGTCTCTTCCGGACCAAAGCTGCTCTTGACCGTGATTAGTCCTTCCGTGGCCATCGCACACACCCCGCAGAACCAAACCATTGTCGCCAGCGCCAATACGGTGGACCTTGTCGCGGGCTTCGCGAAGCCTGTCATCTCACTTCTTCCTGAACAGTCTCGCCGGATCGAATTCAGCCTCAGGCACAAACCCGTCGCGGTTGGGCATCCTGACCTTCGGCAGGCTTTCGCGATCGAGCTTTCCGTCCGCGGGCAGGATCCCGTTGAGGCTCAGGATGTAGGCGGCGACCGCATAGGTGTCGTCGTTATTCAGCGATCCCGGCGCCTGGTATGGCATCGCTCTGTGAATGTAATCGAACAGCGTCGTGGCATAGGGCCAGAAGCTGCCGACGGTCTTCACCGGCATGTCCGACGCCAGCGTGCCTTGCCCGCCGGCGAGGCGATCCTTGATGCCGCCCACGCCATTGTCGCCATGGCACGCCGCACAATTGTCGGCGAACACCTGCTTGCCCTGCGCAACCGTGCCGCTGCCCGGCGGCAGGCCCTTGCCATCGGGGCGGACGTCGATGTCCCACAGCGCGATTTCATCAGGGGTCGCCGGCCTGCCGAAATCATAGGCCAGCACGGGAGAGACCAGCATTAGCGCGAACGCGCCCGAGAGAAACGTCTTGCTAGGCAAGGACATTGCGAACCCTCCCGGTCTCGTCGATGCTCCAGGTCTGCTGCGCGTTGTAATGAAACAATGCGTTGGTCCCCATCGCCGCAATGAAGGTTTGTCGATCGGGTTGCACGTTGCCCTTGTCGTCGGTCGAGCGGCTCGCGATTTTGGTCGGCTTGCCGTCCCAGGTCCAATCGATCTGGAAGCGCACCTGCGCCTTGGGCAGCGCGGGCTGGGTGAGTTGCGCCTCCTTCCAGGTCTTCGCGCCGTCGGTGGAGATTTCGACCCGGGCGATCTTGCCGTGGCCGCTCCAGGCCAGCCCGCTGATGCGGCGATAGCCGGGCTTTATCACCATTGTGCCCGACGGCGAGGTGATGACCGAATTGGTCTCCATCCGAAGCTGGAATTGCGTGGCCTTGCCGTTAGCCTGCAGTTGCGTATAGCGCGCGGTTTCCCAGCGCGTCATCCAGGGCTGGTCGCCGAACTTCAGCCGGCGCAGCCATTTGATGTTGAGATTGCCCTCAAAGCCCGGCATCACCAGCCGTATCGGAAAGCCGTGTGCCGGCCGCAACGGTTCGCCGTTCTGGCCATAGGCGATGAAGGCCTCGTTCAGGATTTCCTCGGTCAGCGGGATGCTGCGGGCGACGGCCGCGGCATCGCCGCCTTCGGCGAGCATCCAGTGCGATTCACGGCCCTTGCCGACGAGATCGATCAGGAATTTCAGCGGGACGCCGGTCCACTCATTGGTGCTGACCAGGCCATGTGTGTGCTGCACGGTGAGATTCTCATCGGCCTTCTTCCAGTTCTCCCAGCCATTGCCGGTGCACTCGATGAAGACCACGCGCGAGATCGACGGCATCGCCTTGAGGTCTTCGACATTGAAGACCAGCGGCTTCTGCACCATGCCATGCACAAGCAGGCGGTGTTTGGCGGGATCGAGGTCGGGTGCGCCGGAATGGCTGCGCTCATAATGCAGGTCGGTCGGCGTGATGCCGCCAAAGAGCTTGTCGAGTGGTGCTTTCGAGTTGATGGCGTCGCTCGGATCGACGTTGCGCTTGCCGGGGCCTGCCTCGGGAACGCGGGCGATCTTCACATATTGCGAGCGTTCGCTGTGCCCGCTCAAGTCGGCCCCGTCCTCGCGGGGCGGCACATCGGCCAGCGACTCTGCCGACGCGCGGCCGGCGACAACAGCTCCCGCAAGGCCCGCCGATGTTGCAAAAAATCGCCGGCGAGACAGCGATGTCCGGTTGTCTTCGTCGACGGCCTCTGGAAGCTCGAGCTGATCTGTCATCCCGTCTCCGAACAATCATCCGCGATGGCGCGATCCATGCGCGTGGAATATCTCGAATCTTTACATGGGGGTTCTGAAAAGTTTCAAAAACGGCGCACGCAATCGTGCGATTACAAAATCTTGCCGGCAGTTTGCAAAAGGCGGCAGCCGACAGCCCCGTCCATCAGAGGTTTTGCGGCGGCCGCGATAGAGGTGATCCTTTCAGACCGCGAGCTTGGCGAGGCCCTTCCAGTCGAAATTCACACCATGGCCGGGCCGCATCGGCGCCAGCGCCATGCCTTCCTCCAGGACGAGCGGATGCTCGATATAGCGATCGAGCCCGAAGCCGTGCGCCTCCAGGTAGGAGCGGTTGGGACAGGCGGCGAGCAGATGCACGGTGACGTCGTGCGCGCCGTGGCTGGTGACGGGAAGGTTGAAGGCTTCGGCAAGCCGCGCGATCTTCATGAAGGCGGTGACGCCACCGCAATTGGTCACGTCAGGCTCGGGGTAGGAGACGGCGCCGGCCGCGATGTAATTCTTGAATTCCCAAAGCGAACGCAGGTTCTCGCCGGCTGCGATCGGCACGCCGCCTGCGGCGAGAATCCGCGCGTGACCGGCGACGTCATCGGGAATGATGGGTTCTTCGAGCCATGTCAGATCGCAGGGCTGCAAGGCACGCGCCGCCCGGATCGCTTCCTCGACCGTCCATTTCATGTTGGCGTCCGCCATCAACGGAAAGCCTTCGCCGAGATGCTTTCGCATCGCCCGCACCCGCGCGACGTCGGAGCCAAGGTCCGGCCGGCCCACCTTCATCTTGATGGCACGAAAACCCTTGCGAAGATTATCGTCGGTCTGCTGCAGCAGGGCCTCGACCGGGAGATCAAGGTCGATGCCGCCGGCATAGCAGGGCACACGGGAGTCGAAGCCGCCGAGCAGACGCCAGAGCGGCAATGCGGCGCGACGCGCCTTCATATCCCACAGCGCGATGTCGATCGCCGAGAGCGCCAGCACGGTCGGCCCGCCACGGCCGCCATAATGCAGGCCCCACCAGATGCGATGCCAGATGGCTTCGGTGTCGGCGGCCTCGCAGCCCTCGATCAGTCCAGGTATTTCGCGGCGAAGGATGTCGGCGACCGCGCCGCCGTTGCGGCCGACGGTATAGGTATAGCCCACGCCCTCGGCGCCATCGGAATCCTGAAGGCGGACGGTCAGGAGTTCGAACGCGGTGATCTGGCCGTGCGTGCTGTCGGACAGCGTGACGGAGAGGGGTATCCGGTAGTGCCCGGTTTCGATATTCCTGATGCGTGTCATCGCGCTTCCACCCTGTTTTCAGGCCAGAGTAGATGTCGCGCGCCGGCACCGCAATTACCAGGAATGGAAGGTAGCAATCGTGCCTGCGCATGTCCGCAGGATTGGCGCGCTTTCGATCGAACTGCTAAAACGCCGGTGAGAATTCAGGCTTGAAGAAGGGTTTTTGGCGATGATCGAGATCGTAGGCGTTATCGGGGCCGGCACCATGGGCAACGGCATTGCCCAGGTCTGCGCGGCGGCGGGCTTGCAGGTGGTGATGACCGATATCGCGGACGCCGCCGTTCAGCGCGGGCTTGCTGCCGTCGGCTCGAGCCTGGAGCGCCTGGTCAAGAAGGAGAAGATGACCGCGGTCGACCGCGAAGCCGCCTTGGGACGCATCATCGCGACGACGGACAAGACCAAGCTTGCCGGCTGCGACCTCGCGATCGAGGCGGCGACCGAGAACGAGGAATTGAAGCTGAAAATCCTTCGGGAACTCGGTGCTACGCTGAATCCACGCGCGCTGATGGCCACCAACACGTCGTCGATCTCGATCACGAAGCTCGCGACCGCAACCGACCGCCCGGACCGCTTTATCGGCATGCATTTCTTCAACCCGGTGCCGGTCATGGCGCTGCTGGAATTGATCCGCGGCCTGCAGACCTCGGACGACACGCTCGCCAAGGCCGAAGCCTTCGCCAAGCGCGTAGGCAAGGTGCCAATCACCGCGAAGAACAGCCCGGGCTTTGCGGTGAACCGCATCCTTTGCCCGATGATCAATGAGGCGATCTTCGCGCTGCAGGAGGGGATCGCGACCGCCGAGGAGATCGACGCCGGCATGAAGCTTGGATGCAACCACCCGATCGGGCCACTGGCGCTCGCTGACCTGATCGGTCTCGACACCATGCTGTCGGTCATGGACGTCTTCTACAAAGGTTTCAACGATCCGAAATACCGTGCAGCGCCGCTGCTCAAGGAGATGGTCGACGCCGGCTATCTCGGCCGCAAGACCGGGCGAGGCTTTTACGAATACGGCAAGCAATAATCGGGATAGGCTCGGTGGAGATCAGACGCAGGTCCTTGTTCGAGAGCAGTGCGCTGCAGATCGGCCTGTTCGAGGCGCGGCCGAGCACGGACGCCTGCGGCGAGGTCGAGCGGCAAAGCCTGAATGCGATCGTGCTGCCGGTCGGCGGCTTGTTTGCCAAGCACGAAGCGCTTGGCCGGCATGTCACGGGCACGCCGAGCCACGCGATCTATTTTGCGCCTGACTTGCCCTACAAGATCAGCTTTCCCGGATGCATCGGCGACCGCGCGATCACGCTGCGCTTCGGTGAGGCGCTGGCGCCCGAACACGTCGATGCAGGCGATGGCTTGCCCTCGCAGGGACTGTTGCCGGCGCAGGCCATGATGCTGCGCAACCTGTTGTGGACGCGGCTTGACAAGGGCGAGGCAGATGCGTTCGAGGCGGAGTCGCTCGGGCTTGATCTGTTGAACCTGTCGCTGCAGTCGGTCCGCTCCGGCAAGCTACCGGTGCGGCGTTCGGCGCAGGCGCGGCGGAGGCGGGCTGTGGAGCTGGTGAAGGAAGCGGTGGCGTCGGCACCCTGCGACAAGTGGAATGTCGCCAAACTTGCTCGTGTCGCTAACCTGTCGCCGTTCCATTTTTGCCACGTGTTCCGCGAGATGGTCGGTACGTCCATCTACGATTACGTGCTGCACGAGCGGCTGGCGCGGACGCTCGATGCCGTACTCGACGGCGGCGATGACCTGACCGCAATTGCGCTCGATGCCGGCTTCTCCAGCCATAGCCACTTTACCGCGCGTTTCAAAAACTTTTTCGGCTGCACGCCGGCGGCGCTGCGCCGCATCGCGACCTCCGCCCACATCGCCGAATTGCGCAAGATCGTGACAGCGCGGCCGAGCCGGGCGGTCTAGAACATCTCCGCAACCAGGCGGAGAGGGCCCATGGATATCGCGACCTTTCACAAAAGCCGCCGCTTTGCAGAGGTCAAATCCGGGCGCATCGCGTATTTCGAGCAAGGGCAGGGGCCGGTCGCGCTGTTCATCCACGGTGTGCCGCTCAACGGCTATCATTGGCGCCACATCATCGACCGCGTCAAACATCGCAGGCGCTGCATCGCCATCGACCTCATGGGGCTCGGCTTCACCGAGATTGCAGCCTCGCAGGATGTCTCCTTCACCGCGCAGGCGCAGATGATCGCCGAAATTCTGGATGCGATCGAGATCGACAAGATCGATCTCATTGCCAATGACTCCGGCGGCGCGATCGCACAGATTTTTGCCGCGCATCATCCGCATCGCCTAGCCTCGCTGGTGTTGACCAATTGCGACGTACATGATGGCTGGCCGCCGCCGCAGGTGCTGCCGCTGATCGAGCATTCGCGCAAAGGCACGATCGCCACGGTGTTCGGGCCGACCGCCGATCGTCCGGATCTCGCACGCGAGCGCTATGCACGCGGCGAGTCAGTGCCATTGTTCCGCAGCTATGCCGAACCGGGCATTCTCACGGATGATCTGATCCGGCTCTATCTGCAGCCGCCGCTGTCGTCGCCACAGCGCATCGACGCGTTCCAGCGTTACTGGCTTGGCTTCGACAACAGGCACACCGTCGCCATCCATGAGGCGCTGAAGCGGCTTCAGGTGCCGACTCTGATCGTGTGGGGGCTGAAGGATATCTTCTTCGACGTCAAATGGGCCTATTGGCTGAAGGACACCATCCCCGGTGCAAAGCGTGTCATCGAGGTCGAGGACGCGCGGCTGTTCTTCCCCGAGGATCGTCCCGATACGCTAGCGCCGCCGATCCTGCAATTTTGGGATGAGCTCGGGCGCTGATCGGCAGGGCGCGGCCATCGCCGGCTGTAACTCCGCGGATGTCTGGAACATCGTTTCCCGGAACGGCCCAATATTGCGACAACATTCCCGTCAAAGGGCGCTAAAGCCCTGACAGCGCCGACTGCCTGCCCTGATTTGACTGCCGTGGGCGGTCCGCGCAAAGTTGGCGCACCGCCCACGGCTGTTTGTCATCCGACGAACAGAATGGCTGGGTCTGAGCCTCATATGTCGGTTGCTGTTGCGAATGAAGCGTTTGGCAAACTTGAAGAGACTGGGCTTTTTTACGCGGCTTCTCGATCAGGCTACAGCAGCGGAACGTTATCGCCTGGCGGCCGAGCAGATCATGCGCGCGGAAAAAGCCGGCCTTGATTCCGCGTGGATCGCGCAGCATCATTTTCATGAAGCCGAGGGCGGGCTTCCGGCTCCCTTTGCGTTTCTCGGTTTCGTCGCGGCGCAGACCTCCCGCATCCGTCTCGGGACCGGCATCGTCACGCTGCCGCTGGAAAATCCGGTGAGGGTGGCGGAGGACGCGGCCGTGCTCGACCTGATGTCGGACGGCCGGTTCGAGCTTGGCGTCGGGACCGGCGGAAACCCGTCGGCCTTTGCGGCCTTCGGGCTCGATAGCGCAGAGCGTAACGAGATCTTCGCGCGCAATCTCGATGTGGTCCGCTCCGCTTTGGCGGGGCGGCCACTTGCCGGCGGCGACACGCTCTATCCGTCACGGCCGCAATTATGCGGTCGGATCTGGCAGGCGACCTTTTCGGTGAGTGGCGGAACCCGGGCAGGCAAGGCGGGCGACGGCTTGCTGCTGTCGCGGACACAGCCGCGGTCGAAGGACGCTCCGCACGCGACGCTGGCCGAGATCCAGCATCCGATCATCGATGCCTATATGGCCGCATTGCCGCCAGGATGCGAGCCCCGGATCATGGCCTCGCGAACCATTTTCGCCGCAGACGATCGCGGGGAAGCGATGCGTCTGGCCGGCATCGGATTGCGGCGTGCGCTCCCGAACTTCCTCGCCGGCGGCCACTTGCGGCCCGGAGAGGCGCAGGCCGACATGATCACGGCGTTTGACACGCATGTGGGGACGCCTGACGACGTCATTGCTTCGCTTCGTTCCGACAGCACGTTGGAGCGGGTGACCGATCTCGTCTTCCAGGCGCATTCGGTTGACCCACCGCATCCCTATATCCTGCGATCGATCGAGCTGGTCGCGGAGAAAGTGGCTCCGGCGCTGGGATGGACAAAAACGACAGCGGCTGATGTGGCGCTGGTTTGAGAGAGCCGAATGATGAGCACAGAATCCAGAGATATCATCGACCTTCTCGCCGGCATCGAACCGGGATCAAACCTCGACGGCATCCGCGCGCGGCGGTTGCAGACCCGCGAGAACGCGCAGAAAAGCTATCTGGCTTTGTTCGAGCCGGCCGGCTTTGGCGACGTTCCCGCCGCGGAACGCTACGCGGTCGCGGCCTTCGTGGCCGGCGTTCATGATGAGCCGACCATAGCCGCCTTCTATTTGGCCAAGCTCGCCAAGGCCGCTGACCGACCGGAGCTGTTCGAAGCACTCAAGGCCGAAATCGAACGGGGAAAGACCAAGGGTCCGTATGGCGCCTTTCCGGCCGGGCCGCTCTCGGCCGAGGACGCGACCGGCCTGATCTATCACGTGGCGGGAGATCGGAAGCCGGTCCTCGGCGCGAAGCTCGCCTCCGCGCTCGAGCATGCGCATCTGCTGGTGTTCCGGCCGCGCGACGCGACCCCTGCGGCGATGCAGGCGCTGCTCGATGCCGGCTGGTCGAGCACCGCGATCGTCACCTTGTCGCAACTCGTCGCTTTCCTGTCGTTTCAGGTTCGCTCTGTCGTCGGTCTGCGTGCGCTCGGCGCCTCGCTTGGGCAGCGCGCGGCGGCTGCGGCCAAGGCCAGCTAGGGAGCTCGAGCAATATGAGTGATTCAATCGTCGTTCATGCCAACGAGAATGAGCCCGTGGTTTTTACCCAGGATGAATTGGGCTGGCTGCCCTGGCTCGAGCCATTCCCCGAGGCCGAGCTGACGGAGCGGCATTTTGCCGGCCTGGTTGATAAATCCCGTGCCAAGTCCGATTACTTTCGCCTGCTTGTGCGCGACCCCGAGGTTTTGGAAGCGAGAACCAAGACCGACAAGGACATCTTCTACAACACCGCGGACGGCCTGCCGCGGGCCGAGCGCGAACTCGCGGCGGCTGCGACCTCGCGCTACAATGGCTGCATCTATTGCGCATCCGTGCATGCGCGCTTTGCCACGACCTATTCCAAGCGCCGCGATGACGTGCAGCGATTGCTCGACGAAGGCGTCGGTACCGACCTCGGCGCGCGCTGGAACGCGGTGGTCAGGGCGTCCGTCGCGCTGGCGTCGACTCCCATCGCATTCGGCGAGGCACATATCGAGGAACTGCGTCGCGTGGGTCTCGACGACGCCGAGATCGTTGACGTCATCAACAGCGCGGCGTTCTTCAACTGGGCGAACCGGTTGATGCTTTCCCTGGGAGAGCCGACAACGGCGGCTGCGAAGTGATCGCTGGCATGGAAATTGCCCCCTGAATGAGCTGGATTTTGCAATGACAGAACGAATGGAGCCGCGCATGCGCAATTTCGATCGTCGCACTCTGATCAAGGGGTCTCTGGCCGCCGTCATGACGGGAGCGGCCACCTCGCGCGCCGCCTTCGCAGATTCGTCCGAGCCGATCATGCTCGGCGTCAGCGGCCCCCTGACCGGGCCGAACGCGCAATATGGCACGCAATGGAAGCAGGGTTTTGATCTCGCGCTGGACGAGATCAACGCTTCAGGCATCAACGGCCGCAAGCTCGCCTACAGTTTTGAGGACAGCCAGAGCGATCCGCGGCAATCGGTGGCGATCGCACAGAAATTCGTCTCGGACCCGAAGATCGTCATGGAGCTCGGCGACTTCTCCAGCCCGGCATCGATGGCAGCCTCGCCGATCTATCAGCGCGCGGGCCTGGTGCAGTTCGGTTTCACCAATTCGCATCCGGATTTCACCAAGGGCGGGGACTTCATGTGGAGCACGTCCGTCAGCCAGGCGGACGAGCAGCCGCTGCTGGCGCTCTATGCCGTGCGCCACCTCGGGCTGAGGAAGCTCGCCGTGCTGCATCAGAACACGGATTGGGGGCGCACCAGCCGCGACTATTTCGTCAAGGCCGCCAAGGATTACGGCGGCGAGGTGGTCGTCACCGAAGGATATATCGCCGATGAGCGCGATTTCCGCTCCACGCTGGTGCGCGTCCGCGACACCAATCCGGATGGCTTGGTTCTGATCTCGTACTATTCCGACGGCGCACTGATCGCCCGACAGGCGCGTCAGGTCGGTTTGAAGCAGACCATCTGCGCCGCGAGCTCCGTCTACTCGCCAAAATTTCTGGAACTCGGCGGAGAGGCCGTCGAGGATGTTCATGTCGGCACCAGGTATTTTCCTGAAGACCCTCGTCCTGAGGTCCGCAAGTTCATCTCCGCGTTCAAGGCAAAATATAGCGGCCAGGAGCCCGACTCCTTCAACGCCTATTCCTATGACGCGATGAATGTGGCGGCCGCGGTGGTCAGGATCGGCGGCACGGACCGGAAAGCCATCCGGGACGCCTTCGCAAAAGCGAAGGATGTGCCGACCGTCATCTTTGGACCCGCGAGTTTCGACGTGGAGACTCGCCGCGTCAAAGGCGCGATGAACGCCGAGCTCGTCGTGCGAAAGGGTCAGTTCACGATCTGGGACGGCAAGCCGACCTGACTTCGCATGCCGGGAGCATCAGCCCCCGGTTTCTCCTGAAGGGAATGCTGCGTGTCCTCCTGGCTCGACTACACGATCAATGGGCTGATCGTCGGCAACGTCTATGCGCTCGTGGCTGTCGGGCTCGCTTTGATCTTCGGCGTCAGCCGGCTGATCAATTTTGCGCAGGGCTCCATCTATCTCGTCGGCGCCTATGTCGGTTGGGTGGCGGTGGTGCAGCTGCGGACGCCGCTCATTATCACCATCATTCTGGTGGCGACGGTCGCAGCGCTGGTCGGATTGATCATCGAGCGGTTTGGCTTGCGCCCGCTTCAGAACTCGGTGCGCATTGCGCCATTACTCGCGACGATCGGTATCAGCTTCGTGCTCGATCAGATCGTCATGCTCACCTTCTCGCCGAATCCGCGCGCCTTGCCGAGCCAGTTGCCCGATATCCGCTTCCAGATCGGCACAGGGACGATCGGTCCGCTCGACCTGCTGATCGCCGGCGTCGGTATCACCAGTGCGCTGCTGCTGTTCGTGTTCCTGCGCTACACCAAGCTCGGCTGGGCCGTGCGCGCCACCGCGCAGGACCGCGACGCCGCCATGCAGATGGGCGCCGATGTCAACCGCGTGAACCAGGCCGTGTTCGGCATCGCCGCGGCGCTGGGGGGCCTTTCCGGCATGCTGGTCGGCATGTACTACAACCAGATCGACACCGCGATGAGCCTTCAGGCGACGCTGAAGGGCGTGGTTGCGGAGGTGGTCGGCGGAGCCGGCAACGTGCCCGGCGCCGTGGTCGGCAGCATGCTGCTGGGGCTGGTGGAAAGCTACGGCGTGGCGGTGTTCGGCACCAGCTACCGCAATCTGTTTGCCTTCCTGCTTCTCATCCTGGTGCTGGTGTTGCGGCCGAACGGCCTGTTCGCGAGCGCGAGGCAGGCGCCACCGGAGCCCTTGACCGGCACTTTCATCGCTCCCAGCCGCCCGGTCCGCGTCCCGCACTGGGCGCTATTGACCGCGGTCGGCGCATTCGCGCTGTTGCCGTTGCTTCCGGTTTCATCCTACGTGCTGCAGACGCTCATCAACGCCTGGCTTCTCGGCATGCTGGCGCTCAGCCTGACATTGGTCGCCGGTACGGTCGGCCAGGTCTCGCTGGGACACGCGGCGCTGCTTGCGATCGGCGCCTATACTTCCGCACTACTGTCGTTGCGATTGTCGTTTCCGGTGGGCATCGCGATCATCTGCGGTGGGCTGATGAGCGCCGCGCTCGGCACGCTCCTGATCTCGCCTTCGTTTCGTCTGCGCGGGCACTATGTCTCGATCGCGACGCTGGCCATCGGCGAGATCGTGTCACTGGTCATCCTGAACTGGGAGCCGGTCACCAACGGACCTATCGGGCTTTCGGGCATCCCGCCCTTGTCTCTGTTCGGCTATGAGCTTGTCAGCGCGGCGTCGGTCTACTGGTTCAGCTTCGCGGTCATGGTTCTGCTGGCGCTGTTGCAGGCGAGGCTGCTTGGCTCGCATCTCGGCCGCAGTTTTCGCGCGATCCGCGATGACGATGTCGCTGCGCGCGCCTATGGCCTCAGCCTGAACCGCTACAAGGCCCTGGCCTTCATCTTTGGCGGCTTCGCAGCCGGCGTCAGCGGCGGCATCGCCGCGCACCTTTATTCCTACATCAATCATGAGACCTTCAACACGCAGCAATCCATCCTGGCGTTGACCGTGGTGATCCTGGGAGGACTGGGCAATGTCGCCGGCGCGATCCTGGGTTCGGTGGCATTGGTCGGCCTGCCCGAGGCGTTTCGAATCGCGGCGGAGTACCGCATCCTGATCTATGGCATCGTGCTTCTGCTCCTGGTCCGGTTCAGGCCGCAGGGCCTGTTGGGAACGATCTGATGGCCGGGATAGCGCCCTTGCTGTCGCTGCGCGGGCTGACCCGGCGGTTCGGCGGGTTGACCGCCGTCGACCATATCGATCTGGACCTCGGCCAGGACGAACTGGTGAGCATCATCGGGCCGAACGGCGCCGGCAAGACCACCTTGTTCAATCTCGTGACCGGGCTCGACCGGCCTGACGCCGGCGAGGTCCGTCTCGACGGAAAGGATATCACCGGCTTTTCGGCGGAGAGGCTGGCGGGCCATGGCGTCGCGCGCACGTTCCAGCTTGGTCGCGTCTTCGGCAATCTCAGCGTGATGGACAATGTCCTGATCGGCGCGCATGCGCGGCTGCGCGCGGTCAAGCCGGCGATCCCGCTGATCGGCCCGTTGCTCGAGCTTGGCCTGGCGTTGCTGCGGCCGACTTCGGTGAAGGCCGAGGAGGAACAGTTGCGCGAGGAGGTGAGGGCGATCCTCAAACGGTTCGGCGATCGTCTGCTGCCGCGGATCGATCAGCCGGCCTACAGCCTGTCCTATGCCAATCGCCGCCGCGTGGAGATTGCGCGCGCGCTGGCGCTGAAACCCCGTCTGCTGCTGCTCGACGAGCCGACCGCCGGCATGAATCCGACCGAGACGGCCGAAATGCAGGCGCTGATATCAGAGCTCAAGGCCGAAGGCCTGACGATCCTCCTGATCGAGCACAAGCTCGACATTGTCATGCGTCTCTCCGACCGTGTCATGGTCATGGACGAAGGCAAAAAGATCGCTGAGGGCGCGGGCGAAGAAGTGCGCGACGACCCCAAGGTCATCGAGGCCTATCTCGGCCACGGATTGTCGCAAGGCGCGGCGGATGAACGGGAGTCGGCGGCATGAACGAGATAGCCACTTCCGCCGAGCCGATCTTGCGGCTGTCTGGGATCAACACCTTCTACGGCCAGGCGCAGGTGCATTTCGATCTTTCGATCGACGTGCCGCGCGGTCATATCGTTTGTCTCTTGGGCGGCAACGCCAGCGGCAAGTCGACGACGATGAAGGTCATCCTCGGCCTGGTGCGGCCGCGCTCGGGCGAGGTGACCTTTGACGGAGCTTCGACGCTTGGTCTCACCACGCCGCAGATTGTCCGGCGCGGCATTGCCTCGGTGCCGGAGGCTCGCCGCCTGTTCGCGGACATGAGCGTGCGGGAAAACATCCTGATGGGCGCCTTCGTGCGCAATGACGCGAGCGAGATCGCGCGCGATCTCGAACGCCTGCTGGCGCTATTTCCCAAGCTCGGGCAGCGGCTGTCGCAACGCGCCGGCTCGCTCTCGGGCGGCGAGCAGCAGATGGTCGCGATGGCGCGCGCGCTGATGAGCCGGCCCCGGATGATCGTCATGGACGAGCCGACCATGGGCCTGTCTCCACTCTACGTCGATCGCGTGCTGGAGCTGATCCGGACCGTCAACAAGGAGGGCGTGTCGATCTTCATGGTCGAGCAGAACGCCAGCCTCGCCCTGGAAATCGCGCATGAGGCCTATGTCCTGCAGACCGGCCGGATCGTGCTTTCCGGTCCGGCGCGTGCGCTGAGAGACGATCCGCGGGTGCGCGATGCCTATCTCGGCGGCGCCGACGCGGCGTGATCTGCAATCGGGCTTTTCGCAATCGCGAAGCCCACATTTCAATTCCGGGATGAAGTTGGGCAGTGATGCCAGGGGTTGAGTCTGTGCGCTGATGCGCGCCGGCGGCGCTGCAGCATGGCCAGCACATTGCGTCCAGTTATACTGCTCTCACAAATGATCTCGAAGGTGGCCACGATGTCGTCTTGAAGAACGATTGGGCCGGCAAGCAAACTAATAACGACCAAGCTGGCCAAGCAAATCCAGCAAAAGAGCAAACGGGAGGATTCATTGGATCAGAGCGTCGCAACCGCGATCGGCGGCCGGCTGGACAGGCTGCCGTTCTCCAGAACCATCTGGTATTTCGTCGTCCTCATCGCGCTCGGCGGCGTCTTCGAGCTCTACGATCTGTTCATGACCGCCTATATCGCGCCGGGGCTGGTCAAGAGCGGCCTGTTTGTTTCCAAACCGTCCAGCTTCTTCTCGCCAAATGGCGTCGGCTTCTTCGTGTTCTGCACCTTTGCCGGGATGTTCGTCGGCACGATGGGGTTCGGTTTTGTCGCTGACCGCATGGGCCGGCGGGCGATCTTCACCTTTTCGCTGATCTGGTATTCGCTTGCCTCTGCCATGATGGCGTTTCAGTCGAGCGCGGAGGGCGTCAACCTCTGGCGCTTCATTGCCGCTGTTGGGATCGGCCTCGAGCAGGTCACCATCGACACCTTCATTCCGGAAATGGTGCCGCCGCAGGGGCGGGGACGCGCCTTCGCGATCTACCAGACCATTGCCTTTACGATAGTGCCGATCGTCGCCTTTCTGTGCTGGCTGCTCGTTCCGCTGAGCCCGATGGGCCTCGATGGCTGGCGCTGGGTCGCGTTGATCTCGGCGGCGGGCGCGCTCGCAGCCTGGTGGTTGCGCCTCGGCTTGCCGGAAAGCCCCCGCTGGCTGGCTAGCCATGGCCAAGTGGAACGCGCGGAGCAGACGATGCTCGACATCGAGGCGCGGGTGCAGCGCGATATCGGCGGTGGCCCGCTTCCTCCCGTGACCGCCGCCAAGGCCGAGCGCATGGGCTACAGCACCTTTGGCGAGTTGTTCAAGCCGCCCTATCTCCGCCGAACCGTGATGATGAGCGTCTTCAACCTGCTCTCCGTCGTCGGCTATTACGGCTTCGCCGCCTGGGTGCCGACGCTCTTGATCGACAAGGGCATCACGGTCACGACAAGCCTGCTCTATGCCTTTATCATTGCCATCGCCAACCCTTTCGGTCCGCTGCTCGGCTTCCTGGTCGCTGACCGCATGGAACGCAAATGGCAACTGGTGTTGTCCAGCATCGGCATCGGCGGCTTCATGCTGCTGTTCGCGCTGCAGACCAACGAGGTCGCCATCATCGCCTTCGGCGTGCTTGTCACGCTTTCCAACAACTGGCTGTCCTTTACCTTCCACAATTACCAGGCCGAGCTGTTCCCGACCCGGGTCCGGGCGCGCGCCGTCGGCTTCGTCTATGCTTGGGGCCGGGCGAGTGCTGCCTTTGTTGGCCTGTTGATCGGGTTCTTCTTCCGCCAGGGCGGCACCATGGCGGTGGCCTTGTTCATCGGAACAGCCATGACGCTCGTCATTCTCGTGATCGGCATCTTCGGTCCGCGGACGCTCAACCAGCCATTGGAGGAGATTTCGAATTGAAGCGAGCACAAGGTGCCCGTAGCGCGGGTTCACGTATGAACTCGGCGGCAGCCAATGGATCTTTCGCGGATGCGACGCCGAGCATCAAGAATGGTGGCGGCGACGTCACCATCGAAGGCGATACGACAAACGAGAAGGGGATCGACCTTTCCGGCTCGCCTATGCCGGAAGGGTGCTCAACACCGGAGATACACAGACGCTCAACGGTCATTTCGGGCCGTACGACCAACCGAGCTGGATTTGTGGGCCAATCCGCGCGGGCCAGCTCGGCGATTTACGCCGGTCGACACTTCCGTTCGGCGATGCTAGTGAAATTTTGGCCGTCGCTTCAACGGCAACGAAAAAAAGCCGCGCTGCGAGGCGCGGCTGAAATATAAGGGAGAGACGCATGGCCAAGGCACCGCCTTCCGCAAAGCGTGATCGTATCAAGGCGTTTACGCCCGCCCTGGTCGATTACACCAACGACGTTGTTTACGGCGACCTTTGGGAGCGCAAGGCTCTGTCAAAGCGCGACCGCAGTCTCATCACGGTGGCGGCGCTGGTTGCGACCTACCGACCGGAGCAGCTGGTGTCGCATCTGTCGCGTGCAATCGCCAATGGCGTCACCCAGGAAGAGATCACCGAAGTCATCACCCACATGGCTTTCTACGCGGGCTGGCCTGCCGCGATGTCGGCTGCGCAGGTCGCCTACACGGTGCTGGTCGAAGGCAATAAGGGAGAATGATGATGGCCAATGACACTGTCGTCGGCTTCATCGGCCTTGGCACCATGGGTGGCAAGATGGCCACCAACATTCTCAAGGCCGGATACAAGGTCGTGGTACACGACCTGCACCGGCAATCGGCGGGGCATCATTTACAGGCGGGCGCCGAATGGGCGGATACGCCGCGCGCGCTGGCCGAGATGTCCGACGTAATTTTCACCTCGCTGCCCGAGCCGGCGGATGTCGAGCGAGTCTCGCTGGGCGCCGATGGGTTGATCGAAGGCGTAAGAAAAGGCGCGGTCTACTTCGATCTGTCGACAAATTCCCAAAGTGTCGTGAAAAAAATTCACGAGGCCTTTGCTGCCAAGGGCGCGCACATGCTCGATGCGCCGGTGAGCGGCGGGCCGTCGGGGGCGGCATCGCGCAAGATGGCGATCTGGGTTGGCGGCGACAAGGCCGCCTATGACAGGCACAAGCCCGTCCTCGACGCGATGGGTGACCGCGCGGCCTATATCGGACCGATCGGCACGGCGACGGTCGCAAAGCTCGTGCACAACATGTCGGGCTACGCGATCGCCTGCGCGCTCGCCGAGACATTCACCATGGGTGTGAAAGCCGGCATGGACCCCGTAGCGCTGTGGGAGGCTGTGCGCCAGGGCGTCGGCGGCCGCCGCCTCACGTTCGACGGCTTGCTCGATCAGTTCCTGCCCGGCAAATACGATCCGCCGAACTTTGCGCTCAAGCTCGCTACCAAGGACGTCAAGCTGGCGACCGAATTGGGACGCGAACTTGGGGTGCCGATGCGCATGTGCAATCTCGCCTATGCCGAGATGAGGGAAGCGTGCAACCGCGGCTGGGAGGGGCGGGACTCGCGATCCGTGATGCTGCTCGAGCAGGAGCGCTCGGGCGTCAAGATCGCGGCCGATCCGGAGCGCGTGAAACAGGCGGCGGAACGCGCGAAGTCGGGCTGATGCTGGCACGCGACAAGCCGTCAATGTTGTTGCAGCAGCCGGGCCGGATGGGCCCGCTGCGGCTGAAAAACCGCGTCGTAATGGGGCCGATGGGGACCAACTTCGGCACCACCGACGGTTTCTCGACCGAGCGCGACAAGATCTACTACGCCGAGCGGGCGCGCGGTGGCGCCGCGATGATCATCACCGAAGCAATGGTGGTCTCCGGCAATGCGCGCAATCATCGCGCCTCGCTCTGCATCTTCGACGATCGTTTCATCCCGGGCCTCGCTGACCTCACGAAAGCGATTCACCAGGCTGGTCCGCTGGTCTGCGGCCAACTCAATCATCGCGGCATGCTGCTGCGCCGCTCGGTTCTCGGCATGGAGCCGGTCGGCCCCTCGCCGGGGAAAAATCCGGCGACCGGCGACGAAGTCCGCGCACTGACCAGGCACGACATCGCCGAGATTCAGGAGCAGTTCCTGAGCAGCGCGATCAGGCTCTATCGCGCCGGCTACGACGCGGTCGAACTGCACGCCGCCAACGGCTATTTGTTTCAGCAATTCTTCACGCCGCGTCACAACAGGCGAGAGGACGACTACGGTGGTCCAGTCGAGAACCGCATGCGCCTGTTGATGGAGACGGTGCGGCTGATTCGTTCCGAGCTACCCGACTTCCCCATGATGGTACGATTGTCGGCGACCGAATACGTGGATGGCGGCTATTCGCTCGACGACATCGTGAAGCTGTCGAAGGCGCTCGAAGCCGCGGGCGTGATCGCGATCGATCTGTCCGGCGGCACCAATGAAACTCCGGAACTTTCCCGCTATTGCATCCAGCCGCCATCCTTTCCGCGCCGCTTCCTCGAACCGCATGCACGGCCGATCAAGGATGCGGTGACCGTTCCGGTCATCATGGCCGGCCGCATGTTGACGCCTGAGGATGCGGAAGGCGTCCTGCAAGCCGGGAGCGCCGATTACATCGCGCTTTGCCGTGCGCTGGTCGCCGATCCGCACTGGTGTCTGAAGGCCTTTGGCGAAGTGAAGCGGCCGATCCGCCCTTGCATCTCGTGCAACGTATGCTTTGAGCGGCTGACGCTCGAGCTCGATGTTGCCTGCGTCCAAAATCCGCTTGTTGGCACCGAATTCGAGACGCTCGCCAGGCTCGAGCCGGGGCTCGAAGGAATCAAACGGCAGAATTCCCGCGTGCTCGTCATCGGCGGAGGTGTTGCCGGCCTCGAAGCCGCGCGCGTATTCGCGACCAATGGCCGTCAGGTCGAGGTGTGGGAGCAAAAACATCAGGCCGGCGGCCAGATGGACCTCGCGCTCGCGGCGCCCGACAAGGACGATGTTTCGGGTGTATGGACATACCGGGTTGCGGCGCTGGCGCAGCTCAACGTGCCAATCCGAACTGGCGTCGAGCCGACCATCGACAGCATCCGCGCCTACGGGCCGGACATGATCGTCATCGCAACCGGCTCCACGCCGCGCGACCCTCCTTTCCCCACCAATACAAACGTTCCGATGATTCAGGCGTGGGACGTGTTGCGCAGGCCGGAGCTGATCCCCGAAGGCTCGAGCGTCACCGTGGTCGGCGGTGGCATGGTCGGCATCGAGACGGCCGAGTGCATAGCCAAGCGCGCCGGGCATGTCGCGATTCTCGAAGGCCAAAACGTTGTTGCCAAGGAAATGGCGCGCAACAACCGGTGGGACGTGCTGTTGCGCCTGCGCGACGCCAAGGCGCAGATCGTGACCGGCGCGCCGGTTGTGTCGATCGAGGGCGATGAGATTTTGTGTCGCAGCGGGCAGGGCGTCATACGCCATCCCGCAGGGGACCGGATCGTGCTTGCGGTCGGCGCGCGTCCGGTGCGCGACGTTTCGCAGTTGGCCGATGAGGCCGGCGTGGCATGGGTCGCGGTGGGCGACTGCAACAACGCTCCCGGCGATTTCCTCACCGCGATCCGCGATGCATCCATGATCGCGTGGGCGGCTGAAGAAAAATTCCCGGCGAGGCCGGGCAAGGTGCGTGTCACGAGCTGAGCTGGAAACGGCGGCGACAGGGGAGGATGCAAATGAAAAGCCATCTCGCGGCGCTCGCCGGTGTGCTGCTGCTTGCCGTGCCGTCCGCAGCTTTTGCCCAGGCCGGCAGCAAGGGCGTCGTCAAGGTCGGCGTGTTGCTGCCGCTCACGGGCAACACGGCGTGGGCCGGGAAGACCAATCGCATCGCAGCCGCGATCGCCGCCGAGGAAGTGAACGCGCAGGATCTCGCGGGTGGCTACAAGCTCGAACTCGTGGTTGGCGACAGCCAATGCGAGCCGCGGGCAGCGCACGATCAGGCCGAGCGACTGATCAGCCAGGAAAAAGTGCAGCTGTTGATCGGGGAATGGTGCTCCAGCGCCTCTGTCGCGGTCGCGCAGGTCGCCAACGACGAGAAGGTGCCGCTACTGGTCAATATCTCCACCGCGGACCAGATCGCGGGCGACTCCGGACCCTATGCCTACCAGAGCTCCATGCAGAACCGCTATTCGCAAGAGCGGGAGGCGACGCTGCTGCAGAAGGATTTCAAGTTCGAATCGGTCGCCATCATCGTCGAGAACAACGACTTTGGCCTGACGTTCCGCAAGAACATGGTCGCGCTCATGCAGAAGGCCGGCAAGAAGGTCGTGCTCGACGTCACGCAGGATCGCAACGACACCAACTGGTATGCGACCATCACGCGCATCCCGGCCTCCAGGCCGGACCTCGTGATCGTGTCGATCTCGGCAGTCCAGGCGGCGAATTTCGTCAAGCAGTATGCCGAGGCGGGCATTGCCACGCCGCTGTTCTCGGACTATCCGCCGCCGCCGCGCATCTTCGAGCGCCAAGTGGGCGCGCAAGCGGGCAAGATCGGACTGGTGCGTGCGGCTTTCTTCGTGAAGAGCGACACCAATAGCCCGGCGCAAAAGGATTTCGTCGCCAAGCTCGAGGCACGCGTTCAGAAGGAGCTGAGCGAGGCCCACGACGTGACCTATTGGGACGTGGCAAGTTACGACGCGGTGCGCCTGGTGGCCGATGCGGTCAAGCGCGGCGGGCCGCAGGCGGCCGACTACCTGCAAGCGATGGCAGCGACGAGGATCGATCTGGTGCTTGGGCACTATGAGTTCGACGAAAAACGCGGTTCGAAACCCGATGGCTTGAACTTCGTCTTCATCCGTACCAAACCGGACGGCAGCATCGAGGTCGTCCAATAAGATGTTCGGCCAGATTCTCGTCAACGGCTTGGTGCTGTCCGGCGGCTATGCGCTGGTAGCCGTCGGCCTCACCTTGACATTCGGCGTGATGCGCATGGTCAACTTCGCCGAAGGTCAGTCCGTGATGATCGGCGCGTTCGTCGCCTACACGACCGCGCCCTATGTCGGCTATGTCGGCGCGATCGCCGCCGCCATGGCGGTCAACGCCGTGCTCGGCATCATCCTGGAACGCACCGCGTTCCGTCCGTTTCGCGGCGTCGAGCTCAACGGCTTGATCGCCTCGATGGGGATGTCGATTGTTCTGGTGAATGTTGCCGAACTCGTCTGGGGTACGACGCCGCGGCCGTTCGAGACGATCTACAATGAGACATCCGTCAATTTCGGGACGGTCGGCATCAGCGTGCAGCGCCTGATCTGCGTCGTTGCAAGCGCTGCCATCCTCCTTGGCCTGTGGTGGCTCGTCCAATACACGAGCCTCGGACGCAAATTCCGCGCGGTGTCCGAGGATCACGAAACCGCTTCTGCCATGGGCATCGACGTCAATCAGGTGTCGCGGCTCGCCCTGGTCATCGGGTCGATGATGGCGGCTTCGGCAGGCGCGCTCGCCGGCCCGGTGAACATGATTGCTCCCGACATGGGCCGCACCGAAATGCTGAATGCGTTCGCCGCGATCATTCTGGGCGGTTTCGGCAATGTGAATGGCACGATCCTGGGGGCGCTTCTCATCGGGATGATTCAAAGCCTTGGCGCCGTCTATATTTCGAATGCCTATTCGACCTCCATCTCGTTCGGCCTCCTGGTTCTGACGCTCGTGTTCTTCCCGCGCGGGCTCGTGCCCGAAAGGGTCGACGAGAATGTCTAGGCGCATCATGCTGGCCGCAGCTTTTGCCGTCCTCGCGGCGTTGCCGCTCACGTTCGGCGCATTCTGGATCAACATGGTGATTACCGCGTTGATCTTCAGCCTTGCCGTCTTCAGCATCAATCTCCTGACCGGCTTCACCGGCCTGTTGTCGTTCGGACAGGCGGGTTTCGTCGGCATCGGCGCCTACACGCTGGGTGTGATGGCAAAGCAGGGCACGCCACCGCTGCTCGCGGGCCTGTACGGCGTGTTGCTCGCCATGCTGTGCGGTTTTCTGCTTGGGTTGCCGGCCGCGCGGCTGAAGGGGCATTATCTCGCGATCGGCACGCTTGGCTTCGGCATTCTGATCTACCAGCTGCTCACCAACTCGGTCGACATTACGCGCGGGCCCATGGGCCTGATCGGCATTCCGACCGGCGGCATCGACAAGCAGACATGGTATCTCGTCATGCTCTGCGTGTGCCTGACGGTCCTGGCCGCCCTTGCCTATGTCGACCGTTACAGCTCTCTCGGCGTCATTCTGAAAATGGTGCGGCACGACGAGATCGCGGCACAGGCGAGCGGCATCAACATCTTCGCTGTCAAGTTGATCGCGTTCACGGCGTCGGCGGGCTTTGCCGGATTGTCCGGGGTCCTGTTTGCCGCCTATGTGCGCTTCCTGACGCCAGACCTGTTCAATGAGCAGGAGTCTTTTCGCTATATGATGATGGCGGTCGTCGGCGGTATCGGCAGTCCGCTGGGCGGCTTTGCCGCGAGCTTGATGCTCACGATGATTCCGGAAGGCTTGCGGGCGCTGGGCGAAGATAATTTTCGCTTGCTCGTGTACGGAACGATGGTTCTTTTTGTCCTCTGGTTCCTGCCCTCTGGCATCGGCGGTCTCATCGAGCGGCAGCGCAGATGAGCGTGCTTGAACTATCCGGCGTCTCCAAGCGTTTCGGTGGTCTGCAGGCGCTGAGCGAGATAAGCCTGTCGGTTTCGTCGGGCGAGGTGCTTGGCCTGATCGGCCCGAACGGCGCCGGCAAATCGACGCTTGTCTCCTGCATTACGGGCGTACTGCGCATCGATGGCGGCACCATCCGCTTTGGGGATCGCGATATCCACGCCTTGCCGCCACACCAAAGGGCGCGTCGCGGCATCGCGCGTACCTTTCAGAAGGTACGGCTCGCGGATCAATTGACCGTCTACGAAAATGTCGCAGCCGGGCTGGCGAGCCGCTGGTTCGCGCGCGCGAACGGGTGGCAGATGGCGTTCCGGCCGTTGTCGGCGCCGGGCGTCGCGCAGGCCGTGAACCGCACGCTGGAGCAAGTTGGGCTCGGCGATGTCTCCGGCGCAATCGTGAGGTCGTTGCCGTTTGGCCGGCGGCACTTTGTCGAACTTGCGCGCGCGCTCGTATCCGAGCCAAGCCTCCTGTTGCTGGACGAGCCTGCGACCGGTCTGACGGAACACGAACGCGAGCGCCTCGCTACGCTGGTAAAGGGGATTGCGGCGGAGGGCTGTGCCCAAATACTCATTGAACACGATCTCGAACTGGTCGGGCGCCTTTGCGATCGTGTGACCGTGATCAATCAGGGACATCACATCTTCACCGGACCTCCGGCGGCGGCGCAAACGGAGCCGGAGGTGGTGCGCGCCTATCTCGGCATGAATCAGCTCATCGGCGGAGGCGCAGATGACGCTAGCGGTTGAGAGCCTGCGCGCCGCCTACGGGGAAATCGAAGTGCTGCACGGCGTGAACCTCGTGGTCGAGAAAGGCGAGATCATTGCGCTTCTCGGGGCGAACGGGGCCGGGAAAAGCACCACCATCAAGGCGATCATGGGGCTGGTGAAGCCGTCTGCCGGCCGAATCCTGCTCGACGGCCGCGATCTGTCGGGACAGGCCGCGCATCTCGCCGTCCGCGCCGGCATTGCACTGGTTCCGGAGGGCCGGAAAATCTTCAAGAAGATGACGGTCGAGGAGAATCTGCTGGTTGGCGGCGCGGTACGCAGCGGCGTCGAGGTGCGCGAGCAACTCGCCGACGTTTATGCGCTCTTTCCGAGACTCGGCGAACGTCGCCGTCAGTTCGGCGGCACGCTTTCGGGTGGCGAGCAGCAGATGCTCGCGATCGGCCGCGCCCTGATGTCGCGTCCGAGCTTCATCCTGATGGACGAGCCGTCGCTCGGCCTCGCGCCGCTCGTCGTCGAGAGCGTGCACCAGGCGATCGACCGGATTCGTCGAGAGATGGGTATCGGCGGCATCCTGGTCGAACAGAACGTTGCAGTCGCACTCTCCGTCGCGGCCCACGCTTATGTGCTGATGCGGGGTTCGGTCGTGCTCGAGGGAGATCCAAAGGATCTCGCGGCCTCACCCCGATTGAAGGACGCCTATCTCGGCATGGCGTCCGAACCGCCGTCCACCGAAGTGAAGCAGGGACATCATGACTGACGTCGAATACGAGCTCTTTGCCATCCGGTACGCCACCCGTGACGCGCGCCGCGCTGCGCATTTCATCGGCGGTGATCCGCACGACGGACCGATGCCGATGGATTACTTCGTTTGGGTGGCAAGGGGCGGCGGCCGGACGTTCGTCGTCGACACCGGCTTCAACGCCGAAGTGTCGGAAAGGCGCAAGCGAACGTTCCTGCGCTGCCCGGTACAGACGCTCACCGCGCTCGGCATCGATCCCAGCGCGGTCGAGGATGTCATCCTGACCCATCTGCATTACGACCATGTCGGGAATTTCGACCGCTTTCCGAAGGCGCGGTTTCACCTCCAGGAGCGCGAACTGACGTACGCCACCGGACGATACATGCGCTATCCGCGCCTGTCCCATTCGTTCGAGGTCGAGGACGTCTGCGGGATCGTGCGGCTCAACTATGCAAGCCGTGTGATGTTCTATAATGGTGACGCGGAACTTGCGCCCGGTCTGACGGTGCACGCGGTGGGTGGCCACTCGGCGGGGCTTCAATTCGTCCGGGTCAAGACCCGCCGCGGATTTGTCCTGCTTGCCTCGGATGTTACTCATTTCTACGAGAACATGGCAAGCAGCCGGCCGTTTACGACGGCCTTCCATGTCGGCGAAATGCTGGAGGGTTTTGACAGGTTGCTCGAGCTTGCGCCGGATGAGAGCCACATCGTCCCGGGACACGATCCGCTGGTCATGAAGCTCTATCCGGCCCCCGGTCCCGAACTTGAAGGTGTCGCGGTGCGCCTGGACGTATCGCCGTCCGGCGTTGCGCCGTCCCGCGCAGGCCATTCTGCCCATCCTGAATGACTTGAAGAACTCTACGATTGAAGGCCGGAGCATCTGGTTGGCGGGAGATGCGACGCTAGTCTGATGCTGCAAGGATAGGATGCTTCAAATACAGGAGGGGCGTTTCTGGTGGGGCGATCCCGCTCGGGCACCGGTCCGGCTACGCTTTGCTGCGCCCAAGCCATGCCGGCCCGAGCTTCTGCCGTCAGGGCCACACTTCTGCCGACCGCCGCGATCCCCGGCAAGCTTCGGATCATGCAGAGCGTCGTTTTGTGATCAGCTTGCAAAAGGCGCTCACCAGTGGCGAGTCGTCCCGGCTGGAGCGCAGAAGCCAGATTGAAGTCGTGGTGCCTACGGCGTCGAGCGGTCGACTAACGACGGATTTGTGGCGCAATTGGCACATCGCCTCAGGGACAACGGCGATCCCGAGTCCGGCGGCGATCAGTCCCGTGATGGTCGCGTTGCCGTTTGCAAGTTGACCGATGCGCGGCTCGAATCCCGCGGAGCGGCATAGGACGAGAACCTGGTGTGGCAAGGTCCGCCCCATGCGGTCCCCGTAAAAGACGAAAGATTCCTGCGCCAGCTCGGCGATCAGGATCTTCCGGCGTTTCGCCAATGGGTGATCGCTCCTCATGATCACCCGGAACGGTTCTCGGATCAGCTCGGTTACCTGCAGCTCCGGAGGAAGAACGGGTGCCGCTGCACTACGGATAATGGCGACATGCTCCCGGCCTTCCATGAGCCCTTGGGTTTGCTGAAGGCTTTCGATTTCATTGAGGGTGAGCTGAACATCGGGAAAGTTTCGACGAAACGTCAGGATTGCGTCGCCGATCCGCGCAAGCAGCGGCGCTGACGGGAACATGCCGATGCGAAGCTCGCCGAGTTCGCCACGCTGTGCGCGCGTGGCGACCGATATCGCACGCTCGGCCCTCTCCAAGGTCGCCCGCGCTTCTGCCAGAAAGAACAGTCCCGCCTGAGTCAGCTCGACGCGTCGATTGGTCCGATTGAACAAGCGCACGCAGAGAATGTCTTCCAGGATCTTGATCTGCTGACTGAGCGGTGGCTGCGAAATTCCGAGACGCACGGCCGCGCGGCCAAAATGAAGCTCTTCGGCGAGCGCGACAAAGTATCGGAGATGCCGAAGTTCCATTCGTGCTCGATATCAATCCAGTCGAAACAAATATTGGACGATATCAATTGGCCCTGTCAACTTTAAGGAAGCACGCCGGATGCCTTGGCGCGTGTCTCGCAAAGAAGCGGGTGGAGAAACGGATCGCGGAATGTCCGACCGCAAGGCTGAGTTGTTTGATCCAATCACGCTCGAGGTCTATTGGAGCCGCCTGATCTCAATTGCGGACGAGGCGGCGACGGGGCTGCTCCGCACAGCTTTCTCCACCATCGTGCGCGAATCCAATGATTACGGCACGGTGCTGATGGATCGCAATGGCGACAGCATCTCGGAGAACACCGGCGGGATTGCTTCGTTTTCCTGCATCCTGCCGCGCACGACGAAGGCATTTCTGGCCAAATTTCCAATCGAATCCTGGCGGCCGGGCGATGCCGTGGTCACCAACGATCCCTGGCTTGCGACCGGTCATCTGCCGGATTTCACCGTGGTAACGCCGATTTTTCATCGTGGGGAGATCGTTGGATTCGCCGGTTGTATCGCGCATTCGCCTGATGTCGGCGGAGCGCTGTGGTCTGCGGATTGCCGCGAACTGTTCGAAGAAGGAATTCGCGTTCTTCCGACCCGTCTCATCCGCGCCGGCGAGTGGAACAGTGACGTGGTCGACCTGCTCTGCGCAAACGTCCGCGTCCCGCGGCAGGTCATGGGTGACCTCGAAGCACAGGTCGTTTCCAACCATGTGTCGGTTCGCCGCGTCGTCGAATTTCTCGAGGATACCGGTCTTTCAAGCCTCCAGGGGTTATCCGCGAATCTCCAGGCGCGCACCGATCGCGCGATGCGCCGCGCCATCGCCACGGTTCCGGACGGCACCTACAAGGCTGCGATCGAGGCCGACGGGTTCGATGAGAAAACGACACGCATCGCGTGCACCGTGACAGTCAGCGGCGAGACGATGCATATCGATTACGAAGGCACATCCGCCCAGATCGATCGCGGCATCAATTGCGTGATGAACTACACGCACGCCTATTCGGTCTATCCGGTCAAGTGCGTCCTGGATCCATTCACGCCCCGCAACGAAGGATCCTATCGCGCCATCACGGTGAGCGCTCCGGAGAGGTCCATCCTCAATCCCGTTTATCCGGCGCCGTGCAGCGCCCGGCAGCTGACGGGCCATCTGCTCGCAGGCGCCATCTATCGCGCGCTCGAGCCCGTGCTGCATGACAAGATCATTGCCGATTGCGGCGGCGCGCCCACCATGCGCGCACTGTTCAGTGGTGTGAGCCACGACGACCAGCGGTTCTCACAGGTGTTATTCGCCAGCGGCGGCATGGGCGCGGCGCCGCACAAGGACGGGCTGCCGACGACGGCGTTTCCGACAAATGTCGGCGCCGGCAGCATCGAGGCCTACGAAAGCGTAGCTCCGCTCCTGGTCTGGAAGAAGCGACTACGCACCGATAGCGGTGGCGCCGGTACATTTCGAGGGGGCCTCGGCCAGGAAGTCGAGATCGAGGTGCGTACCGAGCAGCCTGCGCGCCTCTCATTGCTGTCCGACCGCCATCAGCACCCTCCTTACGGCGTTCGCGGCGGCATGCATGGGGCGCCGTCCGTGATCACGCTCGACGACGGCCAAAAGCCACACCCGAAATCGAGAACGTCCGTCGATCCGGGCCGCCGAGTTACGCTGCTTTACGCCGGCGGGGGCGGCTACGGGGATCCTAAATTGCGCAGCCGGGACGCGGTCAAATCGGATCTTCGCAATGGCTATATCTCGCCTCTGGCGGCGAAGCGCGATTACGGACTGGAGTGAGCATGGCTGCGAAACCAGGCACCGCCCGTATTGGCGTTGATGTCGGCGGCACGTTTACGGATTTCGTGCTGCACGATCCGGCCAGCGACCTCGTCCACGTCGGAAAGCTGCTCACCACGCCCGAGGATCCCAGCGCCGCCATCATTGCCGGCATCTCCCGCATGTTGAAGGAAACGGGCTTGCTGCCATCGGATCTGCACAGCGTTGTGCATGGCACGACCTTGATCACCAACACGATCATCGAGCGCACCGGAGCGACTGTCGGGCTGCTCACGACGGAGGGCTTTCGCGACTCGATCGAGATTGGCCGTGAGACCCGCTATGATCTCTATGATCTCTTCCTCGAAATGCCGCCGACCCTGGTGCCGCGGCATCGCCGCCTGGAGATCACCGAGCGGATCGATGCCGACGGCAAGGTTCTGCTCAAGCTGAACGAGGATGCGGTCGCGTCCGCGGCCCGGCAATTGGTCGAGTGCGAGGGTTGCGAGGCGCTGGCCATCGCTTTCATGCATTCTTATCGTTCGTCCGAACATGAGCGGCGGGCAGGGGAAATTGTGCGGCGCCTGTATCCGGCGCTGCCGATGTCGCTCTCGGCGGAGGTTGCTCCGGAAATCCGCGAATACGAACGAACGAGTACCGCGTGCGCCAACGCCTATGTCCAGCCATTGATGCAGCGCTACCTCGACAGGCTTGAAGCAGATCTTGGCAAGCTCGGCTTTCTCGGCTCCCTCTACGTGATGCTCTCGGGCGGCGGCATCACGACGGTCCGGGAAGCCAAGGAATATCCCATTCGCTTGATCGAGTCCGGCCCGGCGGCCGGCGCGATGGCCGCCTCTTTCCTCGCGAGGCTTGCCGGGCTTGACCGTGTCATTTCCTTCGACATGGGCGGCACCACCGCCAAGATGTGCCTGGTTGAGGATGGCGCTCCGGATCACAAGTTCAACTTTGAGGCCGGCCGTGTGCGGCGCTTCCAGAAGGGGTCTGGCCTGCCGCTGAAGGTGTCGGTGGTTGATATGATCGAGATTGGCGCCGGCGGCGGCAGTCTGGCGCATGTTGACCCGACATCGGGGCTGATGAAGGTGGGACCGCGCAGTGCCGGAGCCAAACCCGGCCCGGTCTGCTACGGGCGCGGCGGCACGCAGCCGACCGTAACGGATGCCGATCTTGTGCTGGGAAGGCTCGACCCCTCCTACTTCCTGGGCGGCGAGTTGAAGCTCGATCTGGAACGCGTCAGTGGGATATTCGCCGACAAGATCGCTTCGCAGATCAATGTCGACTCGCAGGACGCAGCCCTCGGTGTGCAACGGATCGTCGATGAGACGATGGCGGCCGCCACTCGCATGCATCTGGCGGAGAAGGGCAGGGATCCCCGCCAGTATACGATCATTGCTTTTGGCGGTGCCGGGCCAGTGCACGCGTGGAACCTCGCCAGGTTGCTGAAGGTCGGAAGGGTCGTTGTGCCGCTCGGCGCAGGCGTCGCATCGGCGCTCGGCTTTCTGGTTGCTCCTCCGGCGACCGACATGGTGCGAAGTTACGTCGCGCGGCTGGAACGCGTGGACTGGTCACATGTCAACACGATGTTGTCGGACATGGAGACGCTGGGGCGCGATTTGTTGACCGAAGCGGGCGCCGATCCGGAGCGGATCACATATACGCCGACTGCAGACATGCGTTATATCGGCCAGGGCTTTGAAATCCCCGTGCGACTTCCGTCGCTGTCGCTTTCGGCCGCGGATCTCCCGGCCATCAGGGAAAGCTTCTTTGCAAGCTATCGCACGCATTTTGGGCGCCTCGTCGAGGATGCGTCAATCGAAGCGCTGAGTTGGCGTCTCGCGTGCGTCGCGCCCAGCACGGACATTCGCATCGGTGCGCGCGGTTCGCGCGGCGGCGAGGATACGAACGCATGCCGTGGCGAGCGCCCGGTACTGTTCGAGGGCCACGGGTGGCAGACCTGTCCCGTCTATGACCGCTATGCCCTCCGGGCAGGCGCGACGTTCTCCGGGCCGGCGCTGATCGAAGAGCGAGAATCGACATGTGTGGTCGGTCCAAGGGCCCAGGTCAGGGTGGATGATATGAAGAACCTGGTGATCGAACTCGGTTGATCTACCGCAACAGAGGAAGATGCTATGTCTGCGCATATTAAGATTCCTCGCCGCCGTATGTCTGCCTGGCTCGCCGCGGCAGCCGTCCTTCCATTGTTTCCAGCCCGTCTCGGAGCGACACAGGAGAGCTATCCAAATCGGCTTGTCAGGATCATCGTTCCCTGGCCCGCTGGTGCCATTACCGATACGACGGCGCGCCTGCTTGCAAATCAGTGGTCGACGGAATTCGGCCAGGCTGTTGTCGTCGAAAACAAGGCGGGCGCATCGGGCACGATTGGTCACAACGCGGCCGCGAATTCGCCACCCGATGGCTATACGGTCCTGTTCGCAACCAACAGCACTTACGCGATCGCGCCGAATATTCTGCCGTCGTTGCCCTATGACAACGAGAAAGCGTTCGAGCCCGCCGGGTTGGTGTTGCGATCTCCGCAGATGCTTTGCGTCAATCCCAGCGTTCCGGCGAACACGGTCCCGGAGCTGTTGGATTATGTCCGGAAGCGCCAGCCGAACGAGGTGAACTTCGCATCCGCCGGCCCCGGCAGCACGAGCCACATGGCGATGGAGCTATTGATGTCCATGGCCCACATCCGCATGCAGCACGTTCCGTATCGAGGGGGCGCGCCCGCGTTGCAGGCCCTCGTTGCCGGTGAGACGAGCGTCGGATTTGTCGATCTATCCACGGCCCTTTCGGTGACCGAGTCCGGCCTGCTGCGGATGGTGGGAGCCAGTACGATGGAGCGAGCAGCGCTTCGGCCAAACGTGGCGACGATCGCGGAGACCATACCCGGGTTCCAGTCAACCACCGACGTCGCGATGTTCGTGCCGGCGGGAACACCTGAGCCCATCATTCATCGGCTCAACACCGCAATGAAAGCTGCGTTCAAGTCACCGCAGGTGACCAAGCCGCTCCTGGAGGCAGGCCTGATCCTGGTCGGGGGGTCGCCGGAGGAGTTTCCGCAATATTTTGCAGAGGAGTGCGGAAAGTGGCGCAAGCTCATTGAGACGCAGAACATCAAGTTGCAGTAGGAAGCTTCACCTTGCCATTTCTCTCCGCCGCGTTGTCACGCATCAAGCCATCGCCGACCAATTTCGCGTCGGACCGCGCGCGCAGGCTGAAAGCCGAAGGGCGCGATATCGTCGCGGTCAGCTCCGGCGAACCCGATTTTGATACGCCGGACAACATACGGGCGGCCGCGAATGCTGCGATTGCGCGTGGGCGCACGAAATATGCACCAGTCGCCGGCATTCCCGAGCTGCGCGAGGCCATTGTCCTCAAGTTCAAGCGAGAGAACCATCTCGAATATCAGGCCGCGCAGACCATCGTTTCGACAGGAGGCAAGCAGGTTGTTGCCAACGCGCTGTTGGCGACGGTGGATCCGGGCGACGAGGTCATCATCCCGGCCCCTTATTGGGTTTCATATCCTGAACTCGTTCAGCTCTGCGGTGGGACGCCGGTCGCCGTGACGACTGATGTCGCCGACGGCTTCAAATTGCGAGCCGAAGCGCTCGAAGCCGCCATCTCGCCGAGGACAAAGTGGCTGATCATGAACTCGCCGTGCAACCCGTCCGGCGCGGTCTATACTTTCGATGAACTCAAGGCGCTGGCTGAAGTCCTCAAACGCCACCGGCATGTGTGGATCCTCACCGACGACATCTATGAGCATCTGGTCTACGGCGATCTGACGTTTGCAACCCTGGCCCAGGTAGAGCCGGAGCTTTACGAACGGACGCTGACCGTCAATGGGGTCTCCAAGGCTTACGCAATGACCGGCTGGCGGATCGGATTTGCCGGTGGCCCGCAGAAGCTCATCAAGGCGATGGAAACCATCCAGAGCCAGGTGACGTCTGGCTCCTGCTCCGTCTCCCAATGGGCCGCAGTCGAGGCTCTCAACGGCCCGAAGGATTTCCTGAACGATCGTCGCAAGGCCTTCGAGCAGCGCCGGGACCTTGTGGTATCGATGCTCAACCAGGCACGCGGTATTCAATGCCCGATCCCTGACGGCGCGTTCTACGTTTATCCGTCCTGCGCCGGCGTGATTGGAAGGCGGATGGCGGATGGCCAGACCATCAAGACCGACGAAGATTTTGTTCTCGCACTCCTGGAGAGCGAGGGAGTGGCTGTGGTGCATGGGTCAGCATTCGGTTGCGGCCCGAATTTCCGAATTTCCTACGCGGCTTCCATGGACCTGCTCGACGAAGCCTGCCGCCGTATTCAACGGTTTTGCGCTAGCCTCAAATGAAAGTGTTGAGCAGGGTACCGAGTGTGTTCCGCTAAGCCATTATCGGAACTGGCTGCTTCGCGTCGCAGATTCTGCGCCATGGCTGGATTATTTTTGGTGAGTTTGCGGTGATTATTCCGCCTTGATTTTCGCAGCCTGGATCACCTTGGCCCATTTCTCCCGATTTTCATTTGCCTGGCGAATTTCTCGGGGCTCGGCAGCGCTAAATCTTGACGAGGGGGAGGAGAAAACGAAGGGTGCGAATGCGGCTTTTTCGGCCACCGATTTGCAGAGCGACGGGAGTGCACGGTGATTGATCCTGAGGCTCGGCTTGAACGAGCGCGTTCGGAAGCGGAGGTTCGCGGACCACCTTGGGTGTAAATTTCCTGCGTTTCGAGTTGTCTGCCTAACCGCGGTATTTGACCTCAATCTTGTCCCACGCATCCTTCGCGACCGATCGTTGCCGCTCCTCGAAGGTCGCCAACAGGTCCGATCCGTTCTCGAGGCAGCCGTCTTCCTTCAGCATCGAGAGGATCCGGGTTGATGCCCGCAGTGCAGCCTGCAACGCCGCATTGGCATAAAGGACGATGGAGAATCCCATTTGCGCAAAGGCGGCGCGTCCAGGGTCCGGTGTTCGACCGCCGTAGACGATGTTCGCAACTTGCGGAACAGGGACTTCGCGGGCGATCCGCTCAAGCTCGGCAATGGATAACGGGGCCTCCACGAAAGTCACATCGGCACCGGCTTCCGCAAAGCGCTGCGCTCTTTCGATGGCGCGATCCAGGCCCTCGACGGCCCGCGCGTCTGTTCTGGCAATGATCTGCAGGTCTGCATCGTTCCGGCTATCCACTGCAGCCTTTATTTTCTGAATCATCTCGTCCAGGGGAATCACGTCTTTTCCCGCGAAGTGCCCGCAGCGCTTCGGAAAGACCTGATCCTCGATTTGAAGTCCCGCGGCCCCGGCGCGTTCGAGCACACGGACGGTGCGAACCATATTGACCGGGTTGCCGAAGCCCGTGTCGGCATCGACGATGATGGGCAATGATACTGCGTCCGCCATTCCCGCTACCGCGCATGCAACCTCGGTCAACGTCGTTAGTCCGATATCCGGCGCGCCCAACTGCATGTTCGCAATTCCAGCCCCGGTCGCGTAGACGACCGGGAACCCGATCTCTTCCGCGACCCTGGCAAAAAGTGCGTTGGCCACGCCCGGAACCGTCAGTGCCCGGCGCTCGGCGATCAGCGCCTTCAATCGGGTGGTGTTGCGCATCTTGAGTGCTCCGCCTTCAATGTTGCATTCCCCAGCGCTCGACGGTGCTCCGCTCGATCGCACGAAAGAGAAGCAGTTCGACGAGCAGGCCGACGATAATGACCGCTAGCAGGCCCGCGAAGACACTCGGTGTTTCAAGCGAGTTCTTGCTCTGCAAAATGAACCAGCCAAGTCCGCCGTCGCCGGATGCAACGCCAAAGACCATCTCGGCTGCGATCAGCGTTCGCCATGCGAAGGCCCAGCCGATCTTCAGCCCGGACAGCACGCTGGGCAGAGCCGCGGGCAGGATGACTTTGCCGATCAGGGATAATCCGGAAAGCCCGCAATTCCGTCCCACCATGCGCAGTGTCCTGGACACGCCGCGGAAACCCGCATTTGTGTTCAGGGCAACGGCCCACAAGACCGAGTGAATCAGCACGAACACGATGCTCGACACGCCAAGGCCGAACCAGATCAGGGCGAGCGGAAACAGAGCGATCGCCGGCAGCGGATTGAACATCGACGTCAAAGTGGTCAGGAGGTCGTTGCCGATGCGCGAGGTGGTCGCGGCCATGGCAAGGACCACCGCCAGCGTGACGCCCGCTGCATAGCCGATCAGCAGCGTCTGCAACGAGGCGAGGATGTGGCGCGTCAGCTCACCGGTCGAAAGACCCACCCAGAGTGCCTCCAGTGTCTGGCCAAAGGTCGGAAAGAGCAGGGGATTGTTGAGCCAGCGTCCATACGATTCCCACGCCAGCGCCAACGTCACGATAACGACCCCACGTCGAAGCCCGTCGATGTTGTAGAGTCGTTCCCAGACCGAAAGGCTCCGTTCGGAAATGACGGTTACGTCGGGGACATCATGAATGATGTCACGGCGTTCCTGCATCGTCATCGCGCTCGGCTCCATCCTAATCAGACTCCGGTTTTCGGTCTTCGGAGAACAGCAGGCGGTGGATTCTCTCGGATTTCTTCAACCCGTCCGCCGGATCGATATCGTCTCTGCCGTCGCTGCCAAGTTCGGCCTTGACGCGGCCTGGATGCGGCGAGAGCAGCAGGATTCGATTGCCGAGCTTGATGGCTTCGGCGATGGAATGCGTCACGAAGATGATCGTCGTGGCGGTTTGCCGGCACAGCAGCAGGTCGTCCTGCATCTGTGCGCGCGTCAACGCATCCAGTGCGGCGAACGGTTCATCCATCAGGAGGATCGCGGGTTCGACCGACATGCCGCGAGCGATGGCGACGCGGGCCTTCATGCCGCCGGACAGCGCATGAGGGAAGGTGTCGGCAAATTTCGACAGACCCACCCGATCGACAAAATCGCGCGCTTTTTTGATCGCGTGCTCCCGCGACATGCCGACGCCATTTGTCAGCGCAAAGGCGACATTCTGCGTCACGGTCAGCCAGGGAAATAGCTGGTCGAATTCCTGGAAGACCATCATCCGGTCCGGCCCGGGCCTGATAATCTCCCGCCCGGCTAGCTCGACGCTGCCTTCGGAGGGCTGCAGATAGCCGCCGATGGCCTTCAGCAAGGTCGACTTGCCGCAGCCTGAAGGACCCAGCAGCACATAGCGATCGCCGGCGAAGACCGCAAAGCTCACCCGGAACGTCGCGGTCACCTGGCTCCGGTCAGTTTTGTACTGAAGGGTCACTCCTTTGACTTCCAGCAGTGCCGCCGTGGTGGGATTCGCCGACGTCATCGCCGCATTTCAGCCGGATGTTTCGAGACCAGGGCCGTCACCGCCAGGAAGGGGGCTGCGAGGATGTCGTTTATCGCTGTGACGTTCGGAAGCTTCTCAAGTGTCGCACACGAATCGAGCAGTTTTCTGCCGGCGCCCGGCTCAAGAAGTCCGGCGACGTTGGCGTTGAACTTGCGTTCGACATCATCCCACTTCACCGGATTCTCCGGACTGCCGCGCCGGTGCAGAATTTCGCGTGCGAACGAGCGACCGTCGGTCGTCAGCACATGGACGCGCGCAGCATGACGAAAGGCGGGGCCTCGGTTCTCGAGCTCGGCGTCCTCCTCGATTTTGATCTTCGACATGAAATCCAGGAGCCGCGGATCGGCAATGTCGGCCTCGCCGTAGTCTGCCGCGGTCACGTCTCTCCTGTACGCCATGACGCTGAGGCCGTAATACATGTTCATCTGGGCGGCCGTGACCCCGGCCGGCCGATAGGGCCAGGCCGTGTGCACGAATGTCATATGACCGCATCCGACATGGATCTCCCCTAGATCCGATGCCTCCAGCTTCTCCGCGATCAGGATCGACCGCATTGCGTCGAGCGCTGCGTGAATGCTGGTCACGTTGGGATACATCTTGAACCCGACCTTGCCGGCTTCCCAGTCTTCGCCGATTCCTTCCAGCAAACGCGAAGGGTTCGGCGTCCGCGAAAACGAACTCAGGAAACCTCCATAACCGGCCTCGACGACGTCGGAGATCCCGGTGAAGCCCCGCTTGGCGAGCAACGCAGCGAGAAGGCCGCCTTGCGCCGCCCGGCCGGCGTGGAGGCGTTTCACCATGGCACCTTCCTGCGCCGCCATCAGGCCGGCTCCCATCGATCCGGCGATGCCGAGCGCATTCTGCATCTGTTCAGCATCAAGTTGCAGCATTTTGCCGGCAGTAGCAGCAGCGACGAAGGCGCCCGACGTGCCCTGCGGATGGAAGCCGTTGAGAAACAGCGACATCGTGGCGGCATTGCCGACGCGAAGCCCGACCTCGTAGCCGACAGCCAGAGCCGCGGCGATGTCACGCCCGGTGACGGAGGGATCGGCATCGGCCAATGCCAGCACGATCGGTACGGCCAGCGAGTTTGGATGGACGATGGACTCCTTGTGGATGTCGTCCATCTCGAAGGCGTGGCCGGCGGTGCTGTTGACCAACACCGCGTTCGTCAGCGACGTGCGATGGCCGTCTCCCCAGACCGAAGCAAGCGGGTTGCCGCCTTCGCCACGCACCAGCTCGCGGACCTTTCGTGTCCAGGGAAGGGTCGCGCCATGCAGGCAAACGCCAAGCCCGTCGATAAGGCTGAGCTTGATGCGTTCGACCACCTCGGCCGGTATGTCGGCAAATCCGGTCGTGGCGGCAAAATTTGCGAGTTCGCGCGTGGCGTGAGGCAGAAGAGAGGCCTGTGAGCTGCTCATGATGAATTCTCTGCGGGTAAGGCTGCGGGCAGATCAGCTTCCGGCCAAACCGTGGCTTTCCGGATAGAAGAATTGCTTCCAGTCGGTGACGTCCTGGCGGATCAGTCCGATGCTCTTCATGAAGGAGGCCCAGCGGGCGATACCGGAGGGAGTGGTGGAGAAATGGGTGTCCTTGTCGGAGAGGATTCGAAGCATCATCGGATTGGGCACCTTGGTGGCGGATGCCTCGTTGTAAATGCCCGCGGCCGATTGCGGATCGGCGGCGATCAGGCGATTTGCTTCATCCAGCGCCTCGACATAAGCCTTGCACAGCACCGGATTGGCGTCGTGGAAACGCTTCGGCGAGGCCGACATGACGAGGGTCATGTCGCCCAGGACATCGGCCGAATTTGCAATGCGGCGGATGTTCGGGTTGTCGAGCTCCATAAATGAGAACGGGGGCGAAGCGACGTGGGCATTGATTTCCGTCTTCCCACTCAGCATTGCCGCCGTGGCGTCGGGGTAGGGGACGGCGACCGTGAATTTGTCCAACTGCGCATAGTTGGCAGGCCCGAATTCGTGGGCGACCATCATCTGCAGGATTCCTGCCGGCAGGGAGCTCTTCACGCCGGCGACTGCGATCTTGTCGCCGGGGCCGAAGTCGGCCAGCGTTTTGATCTTCGGATTGGTCGTATTCAAATACATCGGCGTGGAGCTGATGCCGCTGAGGCCGGCAACTTCGGCGGATGGATTGCCGAGCGCCTTGGACCAGAGGATGAGAAAGCCGGGCGTGCCGACGGCGGCCACGTCGAGCGTGCCGGACAGCAAGGCGTCGTTGATCACGTTTCCTCCGTCAAGGACTTTCCAGGTGACCTTGACCTCGCCCAGTCCGAGCGCGCGGGCGTGCTTTTCGATCAGCCCGCCCTTCTGCATCACCATCTGCGGCAAATAGAGGACGCTATAGCCCCGCGACACGCGGATTTCATTGGCCTCAGCAAAGGCCGCGCTTGCCATCATTGGCAGCAGGTTGGCGGTCAGCACGAGCCAAGCGGCCAGCGCGCGCGACACGATCTCCATGCATCCTCCCGTAGCTTTCTTGCAGTTGGGCTGGTTAAAGCTTGCCACACCCACTATGTCCAATATATTCAAAGTGCGATCTCGATACTTTATGGATATCGCCGATGGAGTTGCGCCATCTTCGCTATTTCGTTGCCACCGCGGAGGAACTGCATTTCACCCGCGCGGCTCAGCGCCTCGGCATCGCGCAGCCGCCGCTGACGCAGCAGATCAAGGCGCTCGAAGCCGAGTTGGGATTGACGCTGTTTCATCGCTTGCCTGGCCCTCGAACTAACCGACGCCGGTCAGGTGTTCTTCGAGGACGCGCAGCGAATCCTCGACAGCGTCGGTCGCGCAGTGGCGCGCAGTCAATCCAGCGCCAAGGGCATGGTGGGACGGCTTGGAATCGGATTTACGGAATCGGCGTCGTTCAGCACTTTGGTCATGTCGGCGCTCCGGCGGTATCGGCGCGATTTTCCGAATGTGGAGCTGTCATTCGAGGAGGCGCGGACCGCGCAGTTGATCGAGCTGCTTCGGCAGGGGCGCATCGATGTGGCTTTTGTCCGACCACCGGTGGCGAGAGGGAATGATCTCACATTCCGTCCGCTATACAGCGAGCGGATGGTGGTCGCGGTTCCCAGGAATCACCGCCTCGCGGAGCGCAGATCGCTCCGCCTCGTCGAGCTGAGAGCCGAAGAGTTCATCCTCTATCCCCGAGCGACACGCCTCGGTCTTTCAGACATGATTCTCACAGCCTGCGAGAAGGCCGGGTTCAGTCCACTGATCGCCCAGCGCGCCCCTCAGATATCTTCCACGATCAATTTTGTCGCCGCTTCCCTCGGCATCACGATCGTCCCCGAATGCATGATGAAGAGCCGGTCCGATGCCGTGAGCTACGTCCATCTGAGTTCGCCTCGGCTCTACGCCGATCTCGGCGTGGCCTACCACAGCAATGAAGGCTCCTCGGTTGTCACGGGGTTCATCGACAGAATAGATCGTGCCTGAAACGTCGTCCTGGGGTGTCGCAATGCACCATGAGAGGGATTATTCGGCACATCGGGATTCACCTTCCCTTGAGTGCACGTCGGCGGGAACGCTCTGCGGTCCGGGAATAGGCGGGAACAACCTCACGAAGCACATTGCAGAATACGGACGCCGCGCGCGAGAGGCGTCGCCCCTGTACGGTCACGATGCTGCATTGGCGCGCAACCTGGCGATCGACCATGGACCCGACGAAATCCGCGTCAATGCGGCTTTCCCGGTCGTTCACGTTACGTCCTGTCGCGTTAAAGCCACCGCCGTTAAACTTAACTAGCAAGCTTAATCAGCGGGTTTTCTTGCAGGGCACTGTGGCCGCGCTACCGTCGTTTCATCGGCCACGGAGGTGATCTATGAGCGACAAGACAAAGACCAAGGCCGAGCTGCTCGAGATGCTCGCCGAGGCGGTCCGCAATACGCAACCCCCGCCGGTCCGTAACACGCAACCCGAGCCGGTCGGCGACGCGCAACCCGAGCCGAAGCGCAAAACGCAACCCCGCAAAACGGCACTTGCGTCGAAGCGACCGGCCAAAAATAAAAGCGTTCGCGGATCTGCTAGCAGCAAGCAGCGGCGTCGATAATGCAGCCGGTGAACCATGATCGATAAAACGAGGAAAGACCTCGCGCAACGACAGGCGGTGAAGGCTTTTTTGCGAGCAGATAGGCGAAAGGCCGTAACTGAATATGAAAAAGCGCAGGAAGCCTTCCAGAAAAACTACGAACGATTGCGGGCTGAGCGACTAGCCAGGGAAGCCGCGAAGTCCAAAGAGAAATAGGAATTGCTGTTGCCCAGGGATGAACGATAAGGCTCTCTCCCGCGAAGACCTTCGGCTGTGCGTTCTGAGCAAGTGCTGCACTCGCGGCGAATAGGAGGGCGGTTAATGCGACAGGCGCCTTCATGTTCATTTCCCGCCCGAGCTTGACGAATTTCTGAATTGCTTCCTTCTGCTGCCTCTCAGTCAAGTATACGTTGGACGAATGCTGTGCCGGCAGGACTGCTTGCGCAGATATACGAATATCGTTCGACGATGCCAGATGTGACCGTATCGATGTCGACGATGATCGGCCTCGATTGACCCTTCCAATTTGCGAGCTGTTGAGGCGGCATCGACCTGGTGCCTGACTTTTTGACCTGCAGTCCGGCGAGTTTTGGAAGACCTTGAGTGGCTTTCATGGTGCACGATCTGGCCTTATCCGCTGCAGCGCAGCTGAACGCAGGGATGAACAGCGCCAGGATCGCGCTGCCGATGACGGTCTTCATGCCCCCGTCCCCTCTTGAGTGCATACGCCAAGCCGTGCAAGGCTATCTACAGGACCGTCAGCAACAGGATCGAATCCCGCGTTAAAAAATACACGTGGCGGCTCCGCCATGAGCAGGTGCGAAAGCAGGATCGAGCATCCACCGCCCTGCAACGCCGTCATGCCGACCGGCTGTTGCGGTTCGGCATGCCCCCGACTGCGATGATGTCGGCACTCAATTGCTCGATGGTCGTACGATGCCGCATCGCGGTTTGCCGGATCAGCGCAAAGGCATCCTCTTCCGAAAGCGCGTGGCTCTTCATCAGCTGCAACACGGCGCCGAACACCACGCGGCGCGAACGCACGCGCTCTTCCAGCTTCTCGATATGCGCGGCCTCTTCACCGCGCCGCTGCGCGCAGTCGAAGGCGACCACGAGCGCGGCATAGAGGCCGGCGGAGCGCAGCGGCTTGATCAGGAAGGAGGCGGGCTGGAGGTCGAGCAGCCATTTCAGCCGGCTCGGCGTCTCGGTGCCGATCAGCGCGATGATCGGCACATTGATCTTGAGGGCAGGGGAACGATCCGACTTGATCGGGATCGCGTCCGCATCCAGCACGATCACGTCGACAGGCTCCAGCGGCGATTGCTTGTCGCCGGGATCGGCCTCCACGATCGACATGCCCAGGCGATCCAACTGGCGGCGGAGGATCGAGATTTCGCGCTCGTCCTTCATCATCATGAGGGCGCGACGTCCGCGGACTGAAAAAGGCGATGATCTGGTCATTTTACGACCCGCAAATGGTTCGAGCGCCGTGCGACGGCATCGCTGTTTTCCGATCTCGCGCCGATCGACGCGAGATCGAGACTGGAGAGATACGGATCAGGGCGTTCGGGAGCATCCGCCTCCCAGAAAATCTCGAACTTGCAGTCGGACACCGAGCGCGCCAGGCGCGGCGTGAGAAAGCAATGATTGTTGTCGGGATCCACCCAGACCGGTCCTTGCGGAGAATCGTAGCGATGGTTGGCGGCCGCGCGGCGAACGGCTGACACCTCGACCGAGCCGGCGCGGCGAATGGCGCGCGCCAGCAGCATGACACAGACATAGGTCGACTGGCCGTCGACCGAGACGCTGCTGTCGGCGCCGTGGCGCGCCTTCCATCGCGCGACGAAAGCGCGGTTCGCTGCGTTTTCAATGCTCTCGAAATAGGCCGAGGAGGTAATGCAGCCGACCGAGGCGTCCGATCCGATCAGCTTCAGCTCCGGCTCGCAAAGGCTGCAGCTCAACATCGGGATCGAATGCCCCGCGCGTTCCGATGCCGCGTGCAACGCGCGCATGAAGACGTAGCTGGACTCCCCGACCAGCGTGTTGAAGACGACAGGCGGCTTTCGATCGATGATTTCCCGAACGATATGGTCGACCGCCGTGCCGCCAAGCTCGAGCAGGCGTTCAGCGATGATACGGCCGCCGGCGCTGGTCACGATCTCACGCAGGACCCGGTTGGTCTCCCAGGTCCAGACATAGTTGGAGCCGGCACAGAACACGTCGGTTGCGATGTGCTCGAGCATGTGCCGCACCAGCGGCACCACCGTGTGGTTGGGGGCCGCGCCGACATAGATCACATTGTCGCTGCTCTCGAATCCCTCGTAGCGCGCGGGATGCCAGAGCAGGCGCTCGGTGCGCTCGACGATCGGAATCACCTGCTTGCGCGAGGCGGACGTATAGCAGCCGATGATATGCTGCACCTGTTCGCTGCGGATGAGATCGTCGCAGGCGGTGTGATAGGCGGCGACCACGCCGCCGGGATCGCGCAGATGCGGCGTGAAGGTGAAATCGAACTCGTTGCTCTGGTTGACCTCGTCGACGGCCATCAACGCGCTCTTCTCCATCTCCCGCGCCATCATTTCGTAAGGGCCCGACCGGGAAAACACGAGACCGAGAGGGATGGACGGTTTTATCATCAGGTCATTCCGGAATTGCCGTGGCGATTCATCTCATCTTGCTTGCGCATGATCTTATCGGAAGACGCTGCACACCTTTCCGGATCATGCGCCGGAGTTTCGATTTGTTACCCGTCATCCGCGATGCAACCTGCGTGCGTTTTGGGCTGCCCTAGCTCAAAAAAGGGGCCGGGGTCTGATTGACAAGCCCGGCAAGGCTAAGACACTATCCTCCGGTAAGCAAATACGTGCATGGCGAATGAGTTCTCGCGCAGCCGCTGATGTCTGAGTGACGACCTCGCGCTTTCGTTCTGTTACGTAGATCTACGCGACCATCGATAGTGCGGCATTTGAGCCATTCGGGGGCCTGTTTCGGCCACGGGTGGCTTTTTTCGTTTGTGTGGGGGTGAAGCATGGTGGTGCGTCTTCCGACGTTGGAGCAAATCGACGCGCTCGGTTCGGATTTTGGCCTTGTGCTCACCGCGGAGGAGATTGCCGCTTTCCAGCAGGCCTTCAAGGGGCCGCTCGCTTCCTATGGCCGGCTCGAGGAGCTCGTGGCGCCGGCCCTGTCGCCGGTCGCGCCGCGCTCGCCGGGTTATCGGCCGTCGGCTGCCGAAAATCCCTATGGCGCCTGGTACTGGAAGACGGACATCAAGACGGGTAGCGAAGGACTGTTGAGGGGCAAGAAGGTCGCCATCAAGGACAATATCTGCGTGGCCGGCGTTCCCATGATGAACGGCTCGGCGCTGCTCGAGGGCTATGTGCCGGAGCTCGACGCCACGGTAGTGACGCGGATTCTCGATGCCGGCGGCACCATCGCCGGCAAGGCAGCCTGCGAAGACCTGTGCTTTTCCGGTGCCAGCCATACCTGCGCGAGCGGCGTCATCCGCAATCCGCACAATCCGGCCCACAGCGCCGGCGGCTCGTCGGGCGGCAGCGCGGCGCTGGTCGCGGCCGGCGAGGTGCCGATGGCGCTCGGTGGCGACCAGGGCGGATCGATCCGTACCCCATCGAGCTGGTGCGGCGTTTACGGCCTCAAGCCGACCTGGGGTCTGGTGCCGACCACGGGCTCGATGCCGATCAGCTATTCCGTCGATCATTGCGGTCCGATGTGCGCCAGCGTCGAGGACGTCGCGCGGCTGCTTACGGTCATCGCCGGTCACGATAGCTGGGATACGCGAACCATCAGCGCGCGCACCGGCGACTACATGTCGGCAACAGGCAAACCGACAAAAGGATTGCGCGTCGGCATCCTGCGCGAAGGATTTGGTCATCCCGAGAGCGATCCCGCCGTCAATGACAAGGTGCGGCAGGCGATCGCGGCGCTGGGCAAGGCCGGCGTCGAAGCCGCGGAAATCTCGGTGCCGTGGCATCTCGATGGACCGCATGTCTGGAGCGGCATCATCCTGGAAGGCGCGGCCGAGATGATGCTCAAGGGCTACGGCGTCGGCAACAACATCCAGGGCTATTATCCCGTCTCCATGCAGGAGGCGCTGGCGCGCGGCATGGGAACGCGGATCAACGACGTGTCGCCGACGGTGAAGCTGGTGCTGATGCTCGGCGAATACATGCATCGCCACTATCACGGCCGCTATCATTCCAAGGCGCAGAACCTGCGCGTGCTGCTGCGGCGCGCCTATGACGAGGCGCTGGAAAAGTTCGACGTGCTGGCGATGCCAACTATTCCGTTCACGGCAACGCCGATACCACCAGCCGATGCACCGCTCGGTACCGCGATCGATGTGGCACTGAACATGCAGGCAAACACCTGCTCCTTCGACGTGTCGGGGCATCCCGCCTTCACCGTGCCGGTCGGCCGCATCAATGGGCTGCCGGTCGGATTGATGCTGGTGGGCCGCCATTTCGAGGAAACAACCCTGATCCAGCTCGCGTCGGCCATCGAGGCGGGTGGGGACTGGAAGTCGAACTAAGGGCGCAAATGATGTGTAAAACCGGCCGCCGTGCATAAGGATTTGAGGAGATCGCGATGATCACAGATGCCATTATCAAGGAGTCCTGGCTCACATCCTCGATCATGGCGAAGCGCGGCGTTGCGAAGGGGGCGGCCGGTCAGCGCCACGAACTCTCGATCGCGGCGCAGGGGGCGTTTCATTATGTTTACGGCCCCTACGCGAAACCTGTGCTGACGGTCGAGCCGGGCGATGTCGTTGCTGTGGAAACGGAAGACGCCTTTGGCGGCGTCATCATCAGCGAGAAGGACAGCCCGACCGCCAAGCTGAAGTTCCCCTTCCTCAACCCGCAATGTGGGCCGATTTCGGTCAAGGGCGTCGAGAAGGGTGATTGCCTGGTCATCCTGATCCATGCCGTGGAGACGCGGGGCGCCCAGCCGGCCGGAACCACCTGCATCATTCCGGAATTCGGCGGCCTGGTCGGAACCGCGGCCACCGCCATGCTCAATCCGCCTCTGCCGGAGCGGGTGCGGAAGGTGCATGTCGACAAGGACGGCGTGCGCTGGAGCGACAAGATCACGCTGCCCTACCAGCCGTTCATCGGAACCATCGGCGTCTCGCCGGAGATCGAGGCCATCTCCTCGCTGCAGCCGGATTATCACGGCGGCAACATGGATCTGCCCGATGTCGCGCCGGGCTCGATCCTTTATTTCCCCGTGCACACCAAGGGCGGCCTGGTCTATGTAGGCGACTGCCACGCCGCCCAGGGCGACGGCGAATTGTCGGGCGTTGCGATCGAGCAGTGCGCCACAGTCACCTTCCAGATCGACGTCATCAAGGGCTGGAGCTTTGCCTGGCCGCGGCTGGAGACGGCGGATTTTCTGATGACGATCGGCAGCGCCCGGCCGCTCGAGGATGCTGCGCGCATCGCCTATCGCGAGCTCGTGCGCTGGATGAGCGCCGACTACGGCTTCGACGAAATCGACGCCTACATGCTGCTGAGCCAGGCCGGTCGCATCCGGCTCGGCAACATGGTCGATCCGAAATACACGATGGGCGCGTCGATCTTGAAGAAATACCCGGTTTCATGAAGGGCAATCGTGAGGAGCACCACGCAATGGATATGAATCGCAGAAAATTCTTGCAGAGTACGGCGGCCGGAGCTGCAGCCAGCCTGTTTGCGTCCGAGGCGTGGGCCGAGGATCCGATCGGCGTCGCCGGCATCCACGATCTCTCGGGTGGACTCGACATCTACGGCAAGCCGATGGTCGATGCGCTGACGCTGGCGGTCGAGGAAGCCAATGCGGCGGGCGGCTTGCTCGGGCGCCAGATCAAGCTGATCAATTACGATCCGCAATCGACCATGCAGCTCTACACTCAGTTCGCGCAGCAGGCGGCGCTGAAGGACAAGGTCGCCGTGGTGCACGGCGGGATCACCTCGGCCTCGCGCGAAGTCATCCGCCCCGTGCTCGACAAATTCAAGACTCTCTATTTCTACAATACCCAGTATGAGGGCGGCGTCTGCGACCGCGACCAGTTCGACACCGGCGTGACGCCGGCGCAGACCGTGGAGAAGCTCGTACCCCATGCCATGAAGAGGTGGGGCAAGAAGGTCTATGTCGTCGCGGCCGACTACAATTACGGCCAGATCACCTCGCAATGGGTGAAGAAATACGTCACCGAGAACGGCGGCGAGGTGTCGTCGATCGATTTCTTCCCGCTCGATGTGACCAATTTCGGCCCGACCATTTCCAAGATCCAGGCGGCCAAGCCGGACTTCGTCTGGTCGGCGCTGGTCGGCGGCGCACATATGTCTTTCTATCGTCAGTGGGCCGCGGCCGGCATGCGCAAGAGCATTCCGATGGCGTCGACCACCTTCGCCGTCGGCAACGAGCACATCGTATTGTCGCCCGACGAGTGCGACGGCATGCTGGTCTGCTACAATTACTTCCAGGATCTGAAGAACAAGACCAACGAAACCTTCGTTGCCGCCTTCCAAAAGCGTTTCGGCGCCGACTATCCGAACATCACCGAGCTCGCCATGGGGACCTATCAGGGATTCAACCTCTGGGCGGCCGCGGTCAAGAAGGCCGGAAGTATCGAGCGCATGAAGGTCATCGAGG